>CBDTXT010000506.1:0-1617 GCA_965364465.1 uncultured Chromatiaceae bacterium | reverse complement strand
CGCACCGGGCAGCCGTCCACGCAGACCGGGTCCTGGCAGCGCAGGCAACGTTCCGCTTCGAACATCGCGTGTGAGAAACAGTAACCTTCATTGACCTCTTCAAAATCACGCGCCCTCAGGCCGGGCTCGCGCACGGGCATCGGGGTTTTGTCAGCACGTTTGACAGGCATCAGGCAGCCTCCTCTTGGTGTGCAGAACGTTGGCACTCGGCCGCCTTCTGTTCTTCTTTTACATACATCTTGCCGCGGCTCACGGCTTCGTTGAAGTCGCCCTCGTGGGCATCAAAGAACGGGCCATCGACGCAGGCAAAGCGCACTTCGCCACCAACGGTGACGCGACAGCCGCCGCACATGCCGGTGCCGTCGATCATCAGCGGGTCGAGCGAAGCCGTGCAGGCGACGTTGGCCATGCGGGTAGTCTTCTCCACCGCACGCATCATCGGCATCGGGCCGATCGAGATGACAAAATCGGGGTAGCCGGGCGGGCCACCGTCTATCATCTGCTGCAGACGTTGCGTCACAAACCCTTTGAAACCCGCTGAACCGTCGTCCGTGCAGATTTCCAGGTTGTCGGTCACCTCGGCCAGTTCGTCGGCCAGGATCAGCAGGTCTTTCTCGCGGGCGCCAATAATGACGGTGGTCTTTTCGCCGCGCTCCCGCAGTTCTTTCATCAGGCACAAAAGCGCGGCCGAACCAAATCCACCACCGACACCAACGATATGTCCACCGCTGGGGATTTCGGGGGCTTCGCCCAGGGGGCCAACCATATCGAGGATTTCATCACCCTCGCCCAGTTCACCCAGTCGTCGCGTGGTGGCGCCGACTTCCTGCACGACAATCGTCAGCAGGCCGGTTTTGCGGTCATAGTCGGTTATGGTCAGCGGAATACGCTCACCGCCTTCGCGCACGCGGATAATTACGAACTGCCCGGCCTTGGCCGCTGCAGCGATCAACGGCGCATCGACGCGGTACAGGCTGGTGATCGGTGTGAGTTGTCGTTTTTCTACGATTCTAACCATGATCAGAGCTCCGGATGTTCATGCATGGCCTTGATACGGCGCCAGCGTCGCATCACTTCTTCCTCGATGGCCGCGAGGCTATCCTCGTTGCCCTCGGCCATCAGGTGCTTGGTCTTACCCATCTGGCCCAGCCAGTCGGTAATCTTGCGCTGGCGTCCCAATACTTCGGGATCGTAGGTAATGGTCGTATGACCACGCTCGACCTCGTAAATCGGGAAGAACAGCGAATCGATCGCCACCTGGAGTACGGACTCCGCCGCATCATCGGTGGTTGTCCAGTTCAGCGGGCAGAAGGACAGGATTTTGCCGTAACTGAGGCCTTCGTTTTTTGCATACCACTGGGCCTTGGCTGCCTTGCGCATCAGGTCCTCGGGGTAGCCTTCGCTGGCCGTAAAGACATAGGGCACGTGGGTCGATGCGAAGATTTGCGGCGTGTCCTTGTGATGGGTCATCTTGCCGCGGCGCTTGCGTCCGACCTGGCTGGTCGAAGTGCGGTGCCCCAGCGGTGTTGAGTAGGAAAGCTGGGCGCCCGTATTCATGTAACCCTGGTTGTCGTATTCCAGGATCATCATGTGGTGGTTGCGGTGCGCGGCGCCCAG
>CBDTXT010000505.1:0-1686 GCA_965364465.1 uncultured Chromatiaceae bacterium | reverse complement strand
GTGACCTTCAAGGAAGACACAGGCGTTGTCCCACCAGACGGGATCGATGTCGTTGATGTCGTCCCGGAGCTCCACATTCACCGACGCCAGGCCGGGCTCCCCGGCGTCCCGCGCCCCTGACTTATACATAGGCCTGCAACACCGCGTTTCAAGGGCGAGATTTGCCGCGGGTCAAGAATCGGTCGCTTATCGGGCGGCGCGCTCGCTATCCGACCAGGGTGTAGCAGGGCGTGTAGTCGCCCTTGAGTTTCATCCTGCGCTGCGAGACGAAACCCTGCAAGAGTTCGTCCGTGGCCGCCGCCATCTCGGTATCGGCATGGATCTCGAACGGCCCGTGCTCCTCGACCGCCTGGATCCCATCTTCTTTGACATTGCCGGCCACGATCCCGGAGAAGCCCCGACGCAGGTTCGCAGCAAGGCGGTGCGGCGCCTGCTCGCGACCGAGCGACAGCCCGGCCATTGCCGCATGGGTCGGAACGAACGGCTGCTGGAACTCGCGCTCGATGCGCAGCTGCCAGTTGAAGTAGAACGCGTCCTTGCCCGCGCGGCGAAAACCCCTGACCCGTTCCATCGCGTCCCGCATGAACCGCGCCACCTCGACCGGATCGTCGATGACCACGCGATAGAGCCGCTGCGCGGCCGGGCCCAGCGTCTTCGACAGGTAGCGGTCGATCGCCTCGAAATAGTCGGCAGTGCAGGCAGGGCCGGTGAGCAACAGCGGAAACGGGTGATCCGCGTTGTCCGGGTGCATCAGAATTCCCAGCAGGTAGAGCAGCTCCTCGGTCGTACCGACCCCGCCGGGAAAAACCACGACGCCGTGTCCGGACCTGACGAAGGCCTCGAGACGCTTCTCGATATCGGGCAGGATGACCAGCTCGTTGACGATCGGGTTCGGCGGCTCGGACGCGATGATGCCGGGCTCGGTGAGGCCGATATAGCGGCCGCCGCTGATGCGCTGCTTCGCGTGACCGATGGTGGCCCCCTTCATCGGGCCTTTCATCGCCCCGGGGCCGCAGCCGGTGCATACGTCGAGACCGCGCAGGCCCATCTGGTATCCGACCTCTTTGGAGTAATCGTATTCCTCGCGACCGATCGAATGGCCGCCCCAGCAGACGACCACATTGGGATCGACGTTGGGCTGGAGGACCCGCGCGTTCCTGAGGATGTGGAACACGGCCGAGGTGACGTGGTCGCTCCTTTCGAGATCGAACGTCGGGTCGCCGAGTATCTCGTTGTGCGTGTAGATGATGTCGCGCAGGACCGCGAACAGGTGCTCACGGATACCCTGGATCATCTTGCCGTCGACGAACGCCGCCGCCGGCGCATTCTCGAGGCGCAGCTTGATGCCCTGATTGCGCTGCATCAGGTTGATGCCGAAGTCCCGGTAGGTCTGGAAGATCTCGCGTGCGTCGTCAGTATGGCTGCCGCTGTTCAGCACCGCCAGCGCGCAATTGCGGAACAGGCGGTAGAGTCCGCGCGCACTGGTGTCGAGCAAGGTCTTGACCTCGAGCTGCGACAGGATCTCGAGGCTGCCCTCGGGACTGACCGAGGCGCTCATTCGCTTCATTGACGCTCCCTACCGTTTGGCGCTTGTGCATCTGCGGCCGCTCGCCGCGCCGTTTACGAAACGCCACCGGGCACACCGGGCCGGCGCACCGAGCTTACCTGCGGCAGCGGACCCTGCCC
>CBDTXT010000504.1:0-1744 GCA_965364465.1 uncultured Chromatiaceae bacterium | reverse complement strand
CGGGATGACCACCTCCGCCACACCGGACTTGGTCGGTGCAAAGATCTCACCGAGCCCCCCCATACTGCTATGCAGGTCGAGGCCGTACTTTTCGACGAATGCGAGCAGCGGTTTCGGCGAGGCGATGATGCCGAGGACCATGCCCGCCTGGATGTCGGTGTCGCGCGAGATGTTGCCGGGGCCGTATTTGAGCGTGTTGCCGCTGGCCGACGCGATGACACGGATGCGGTCGTCGTGTTCGACGTCGTCCAGGGTCTTGGCGATCAGCTCGCTGTCTTCCGGCACCTCGACCTCGAACAGTTCGTAGTCGAGTCCGTAGACGCTGCGGAAATAGGTCATCGGGTCGTCTTTGCTCATCGCGCTCTGGTTGCTCGCAGGCAGCACGAAGCGACCGGCCACGACGAAGTAGAGGATGCCGGTCGCGACCAGCGCGAGGCCAATCGGGGTCACCGAGAACAGCGACCAGGTCTCCATCTGCTCGCCGGCCGGCAGGGCCTTGTTCGAGGTCAGGATCAGGTCGTTCAGCAGAATCAGGGGACTGGAACCGACCATCGTCACGGTGCCGCCGAGGATTGCACAGAAGCCCATCGGCATCAGCAGGCGCGACATCGGCAGGCCAGAGCGCGCCGAGATACGTGAGACGACGGGCAGGAACAGAGCAGCGGCGCCCACGTTCTGCATGAACGAGGAAATGATGCCGACGGTGCTCGAGATGATCGGGATGATCCGGGTTTCGGTGGTGCCGCCGACCTTCAGGATGAAGGCCGCGACCTTCGTCATGATGCCGGTCTTGTCCAGGCCTGCGCCGATGATCATCACCGCGATGATCGAGATCACCGCATTCGAGGCGAAACCGTCAAACAGGTGCGTGTTGTCCACCAGCCCTTCCGAAAGACCCATCAGCGGCGCGAACAGTGTCGTCAGTCCGAGTAGCACCATGATCGAGACCGCGGCCACGTCGACGCCGACGACTTCGAATGCGAACAGGTAGATGGTCAGCAGCAGGATGGCCGACACCCACGCGATCTCGACCGAGGGCACGACCGTGGAAAGGTACAGCGCGAGCAGCGCGAACAGCGCCGCGGCGATCAGTTGCTTCGGGCTGACCCCCAGACGCAACCGCTTGCGCGGCTGTTCGTCGGACCGCTGCTCGGGCGGGGAGGGCTCTGCCAGCGGCGCCTGCGCTGTCTGTTCGGATCCGTTGCTCATGGATACACCTCGTAAACTGTCGTTACTGGCCGGCGGGCGCAGCGATCGGGCGGCGTCGCTCAGGGCGTGGGGCCCGGCCGACGCGAGCGAACTCGCTGGCGGTGGCAAATTCCGTTCAGGAAATCGCTGTCGCCATGCAGATCCGGCACGAAGCGGCCGGTGCAAGCGAACAGCAGCACAAAAACTACGGGTATTCTGAGGGAATGCCTCGGCATTTGCTAATGAATAGTAAAAAGCTAACATTCCCATATGGAATATAAAAACCTCCCTGACCTGAAGGCACTGGCCACGTTGCGCGAGATTGTGGAGCGCGGCGGTGTGGCCGAGGCGGGTCGCGCGCTGAACATCGGACAACCTGCGGTGACCAAGCGCCTGCGCGCGCTCGAACGCTGTTTCGGGATCGAGCTGATGGTGCGCGAGGCGGGGCGGCTGCGCCTTACCACGGCCGGTGAGCGGGTCTACGCCTACTCGCGGTTGGTCATGGACCACCAGCTGGAATTGATCGGCGACCTCCGGCAACTCAAGGCGGGGGGCA
>CBDTXT010000503.1:0-1751 GCA_965364465.1 uncultured Chromatiaceae bacterium | reverse complement strand
GATGACGCCTGTGGATCGGCTGAGTGTTACCGAACTTACCAAGCAGCCCACTAGCCTTCGCGGCCCGTGGATTCCAGGAGGCGCGCCACCAGTTGGCGGCTGTCGTCCGCTTGTTCGGCCGCCCCGGCCGGGGACCAGCTCATGTCGTTTTCCAGGCGGTAGGAGCCGAGGAACGGCTTCGGCGGGCGACCGTTCCAGTCGTTCGGCGACAGCATTGAGAACGCGGCCGTGCCATCGCCCTCCTGATAGAGGTGGTAGATGTGACCCGGGATCCGGCGAAACGCGCAGCGTGCGTGATGCAAGCGCTGGTCGTGCTTGGCCTGTTGAAGGATGTCCCGGGCCTGTGCCTGCAAGGATTTGACCTGATCGGCAATGACCCGCAGCTGGGCCTCTACCCGGGAGCCGACCATCTGATCGGCCTGCTCGATCTCCTGTGCCAGGTCGACCAGGCCGAAGCCCGGCGCCAGGCGGCTGACCGGATAGGGCGAACTGTGTGCGGGACCTGGGTGGATCGTGGGCCGGTCTTCGTCGTGGTCTTCTGCGCTCATCGATACCCTCGCCAATGTGCTGATTCAACGGCAAAATACTACTTCACAAAACGCGAATTATGCGTACAATGCGCGGTTTATCTCGGGCTGGCTGCTGCCACCCGCATGCCAACCGGATTTAGGGCTGACACAATTATGGTATCCATTCGTCTTGCAAGATCGGGTGCAAAAAAGCGTCCCTTCTACCATCTCGTCGCTGCCGATTCGCGCCGTGCGCGCGGCGGCCGCTACATCGAACGCCTGGGCTTTTACAATCCGGTCGCGGTTGAGGGCGAAGAGGCACTGCGCATCGACCTGCAGCGCGTCGATCACTGGGTTTCGGTGGGCGGACAGCTGAGCGATCGTGCACGCAAGCTCGTCGAGGGCTACCGCAAGACCGCCGAGGGCTGACCCGCCGGTCAGGCTGACCGCGCTGGTCGCCGGGGGTCAGTCCCGTGAGCGATGACGTCAGGGCGGAGCGGGATACAGCAGCCGAGGGTGACGAGCGACGCTTCGTCACCCTCGGTCGCGTTTCCGGGGCGTACGGTATACGCGGCTGGGTCAAAGTGCACTCGGATACCAGTCCGCGTGACAACATTCTCGGCTACTCGCCCTGGCACCTGGTGCGCCGCGCGGGTCGTGAGGTCTGGCAGGTCAGTAGTGGGCGCCAGCAGGGCAAGGGCCTCGTAGCGAAGCTGGCTGGCTGCGATGATCGGGACGCGGCCGAGGCGCTGGTCGGCGCCGAGATCAGCATTCCGCGCGACCAGCTCCCGGCGACGACCGAGCCGGGTGAGTTTTACTGGATCGACCTGGTCGGACTGCGGGTGCAGACGCTGGACGGTATCGACCTTGGACGGATCGTGCGGCTGTTCGAGACTGGAGCCAACGACGTGATTGTCGTTCAGGGTGACAGGGAGCGGTTGGTCCCTTACCTCTGGGGGCAGGTGGTGCGCGCGGTCGATCTCGAGGCCGGCGTGATGCGGGTCGATTGGGACCCGGAGTTTTAGTCGACGGGCATGCGTTTCGACGTCATCAGCCTGTTCCCGGAGATGTTCGACGCGCTGCGCTGTGGTGTCACCGGACGTGCGATCGGGCGCGGGCGGGTCCGATTTGAGTTCTGGAACCCGCGAGACTACGCGGAGGACGCGCACCGCACCGTGGACGACCGGCCCTACGGCGGCGGCCCGGGGATGGGGATGATGGTCGAACCGCTGCGGCGCGCCA
>CBDTXT010000502.1:0-1805 GCA_965364465.1 uncultured Chromatiaceae bacterium | reverse complement strand
GTCCCAGGGTCTTGCCCTTGGCTTCGCTGCCGATCAGCAGCGCGGCGGCGCCATCGACGATGCCGGAGGAGTTGCCGGCGTGATGGACATGATGGATGTTTTCGACATAGTGGTATTTTTCCCGGGCCACGCCATCGAAACCCATCTCTCCCATCATCTGGAAAGAGGGCCTGAGGCCGGCCAGGGATTCCAGGGAGGGCCAGTGCGATGGGGACATGGGCCGAAGCTAGAATCGTGATCGTGGGTGGCCGCGTCGTGCACCGGCGGGCGTTGCGCCGCGTTTCCGCAGGATTGGCTTAATCAGCAGCCAGGCGTTCTCGCTGCACAATTTCCGTGCCTCGCTTATCCGCGAATGGGTTTCGCTGGGGGTCCATGTGCTTGGGTTGGCGCCGGACTTCGATGAAGCAAGCCGCCGCGCGGTGGCAGAACTCGGCGCCGAGCCTGTCGCGTTCCGTATGGATCGGGCCTCGATTCGGCCGCTGCACGACGCACGCGACCTGCTGGCGCTTGCGCGCCTGCTGAGTGCCCTTCGCCTCGATGCCACGCTGGCCTATTTCATCAAGCCGGTCATATATGGGACCCTGGCGGCCAGGCTTGCCGGTATCAAACACCGTTTCGCGATGGTCGAGGGGGCCGGGTATGTGTTTTCCGAGCCCGGTGTCGCCGAGTCGCGCTCCGCGCGATGGTTGCGGAGCACAGTAACCCAGATGTACCGCACCGCTCTGCGCGGCGCCGAAAGGGTTTTCTTCCTCAATGCCGACGATGTCGAGTTGTTTCTCGAGCAACAGATGGCGGCGCCCGAACAGGCGGTACTGCTCGGTGGTATCGGGGTCGAGCTGGACTACTTCACCCCGGCGCCCCCGGTGGTCACGCCGCCTACCTTTCTGTTGGCCGCGAGACTGCTGGTGCACAAGGGGGTTTACCACTTCGTAGAGGCCGCGCGCAGGATTCGCGCAGAAAATCCCGGCGCGCGCTTTGTACTGCTGGGCAGCCCGGACCTCAATCCCGCGAGCGTCAGCGAGCGGCAGCTGCACGACTGGCAGGCGGAGGGCGTGGTCGAGTGGCAGCAGCATGTCTCCGATGTCAGGCCCTGGCTCGCCCAGGCCAGCGTGTTCGTTTTGCCCTCCTGGTACCGGGAAGGGGTCCCGCGCGGGATACAGGAGGCGATGGCGATGGGCCGGCCGATCGTCACCACCGATATGCCCGGTTGTCGCGATACCGTCGAACCGGGCGTCAACGGATTTCTGGTGCCCCCGCGCGACACCGACGCGCTGGTTTCGGCATTGACCCGATTCATCTCGCAGCCGGAACTGGTGGTCGAGATGGGGCACGCGAGTCGGCGGCGCGCCGAGGCATTGTTCGACGTCCGGCGCGCCAACCGCTTGTTGCTACGCAGTATGGGACTGGAGCCGTTCGCTGCAAGCGGAAGACCCGGATAGGCATGCCCGGCAATCGCTTGGCAGCGGGCATCGTCCTCTATCATCCAGACCCCGACTTGCTGGACAGGCTGCTGCACGCGTTGGATCACAACGACATGCACGTGTTCGTTTTCGTCAACGGCGAGACAGAAGGTGCAGTGGACGACAGCCTGGCGCGCGTTGCCAACGTTCACACCATCAGATCGGCTGCCAATGTCGGCCTAGGTGTCGGCCTGAATGAGATCGTAAAGGCTGCTGAGGCGGGTGGCTTCACGCATATCCTTTTGTTCGATCAGGACAGTTCGCCGGAACCCGGACTGCCATCGGCGCTTTCGGACTGTGTCCGGCAGCTGCAGACCGCGTCGGAGCGCGTAGCGGCTGTCGGTC
>CBDTXT010000501.1:0-1813 GCA_965364465.1 uncultured Chromatiaceae bacterium | reverse complement strand
GTTACCGAACTTACCAAGCAGCCCACTAGGCCAGTCGCAAGCTGCGGCAGCGTCGTCTCTAGCAAAGTAACGGAGGGTTTATGAAAGTTTGGCAGGTCGGAATCTTGATGTTGCTGACCGGCGGTCCGGCGAGCGCGGTGATGCAGCAGGAAGCGGTAGTATACAAGGACGGCGACGTTGATTTGAAAGGCTATCTTTATTGGGACGACGCATTCTCCGGTAAGCGACCCGGTGTGCTGGTTGCGCACGAGTGGTGGGGGCTCAACGACTATGCGAAGCTGCGTGCCGAGATGCTCGCCGAAACCGGCTATGTGGCCTTCGCGGCCGACATGTACGGCGATGCGAAGATGACACGGCATGCGGACGAGGCCAAGGGCTGGATGCAGCAGATTGCCTCGAATGCCACGCTCTGGCAGCGTCGTGCGAACCTGGCACTCGAACAGCTGAAGAGCCACCCCAAAGTGGACAACGAGGAGCTGGCTGCGATCGGTTACTGCTTCGGTGGCGCGACCGTGATGCAGATGGCCTATTCAGGCGCGGACCTGGACGGTGTGGTCAGCTTCCATGGGTCGCTCCCGCCGGCGACGCCTGAGCAGGCGGCCGATGTGAAGGCCAGCGTCCTGATTGCGCACGGTGACGCCGACAGTTTCGTCCCGGCGGACCGTATCGGGGCCTTCAAGAAGGCCCTGTCTGATGCAGACGTCGACTGGGAGATGAACATCTATGCCGGTGCGAAGCATGGCTTCACCAACCCCTATGCGGACGGCTATGGCATGGACGGTCTGGCCTACCAGGAGAAGGCAGACCGCCGCTCCTGGCTGCGTATGCTGGCATTTCTGGAGGAGCTCTTCGAGAAAGAATAGGGGCCCCGTGGGCGGTGCCAGCGGAGGCTACGATCATGCGTACCGCACCCTTTTCCCTGCCTATTGATGCGTTGTGGGGCCATGGCCGGCAACTGCACACTCGTGGCTATGCGACACACCCCCGGTAACAAGGGCTCGACGGTCTTCCGTCGGGCAGTCGGCGCGTTGAAATCGCGGTCGACCAGCTGGGCTGGGGCCATCGATGCTTTGGCCTTCCGGCAGCGCGTGGCACTGCTGGTCGCGTTGTTGATCGTCGTGGTAGCCGTGGTCCTGACGCTCGAACCGATACCGCAGGATCCGAACTACCATCTGTTCGCGGACAGCCGCGCCTTTCTCAGCATTCCGAACTTCAACGATGTGGTGTCGAACCTCGGTTTCGCGCTGGCCGGAGTGACCGGCGTGCTGGTGGTGTTGGGCGGGGCCCGGGCAGGCATCTTTACGCATGCGCCGGATGCGTGGCCCTATCTGACCTTCTTCGTCGGGATCGCGTTGGTCAGCCTTGGCTCGGCCTACTATCATCTGGCGCCCTCCAACGAACGGCTGTTCTGGGATCGCCTACCGATGGCCGTGGGTTTCATGTCCATCAGCGCAGCCGTCGTGGCCGACCGGATCGACGGTCGGGCCGGCAACGGTTGGCTGTTGCTGGCAATGGTCACCGTAGGGGTCGGGAGCCTGGTCTACTGGTACTGGACCGAGTCCCTCGGCCGGGGGGATCTGCGTTTCTATGTCCTGGTGCAGTTTTACCCGATGATTGCCTTGCCGCTGATCATCGGGCTGTTCCCCCGATATCGTTACACCGCCGGGAGCTATGTGGCCTGGATGGTTCTCTGGTACGGACTGGCGAAACTTTTCGAATATCTCGATGCCGAAATCTTCGAATCGCTCGACTACATGGTCAGCGGCCACACCTTGAAGCATCTGGCGGCTGCGATGGCGCCGATCGTGATCGT
>CBDTXT010000500.1:0-1824 GCA_965364465.1 uncultured Chromatiaceae bacterium | reverse complement strand
TTCAAAGCCTGTTTTCCAATCACGGCCGTTCGCCTGGTGAGATTTTCGGGCTAGAGCGAATGGCACTTACTTAAGCCGATACGGGTTGTTTCTGGAGGAAACGTCGGTGGCATGGATGCCGCCGTCGAGCCTACATGGACGTATTTACGGTGTTTTCCGCAAGAAATGACCCGTGTCGGTGGGCCAAATACCCGACGATCACCGTTAAGTAAGTGCCATTGGGGCTAGAGCCCGCCCATGCACAGGTACTTCATCTCGAGAAATTCCTCGATCCCGTAACGGGACCCCTCGCGACCGAGGCCGGATTCCTTGATCCCGCCGAACGGCGCGACCTCGGTCGAGATGATGCCCTCGTTGATGCCGACCATGCCATAGTCCAACGCCTCGGCGACACGCCAGATCCGTCCGACGTCTCGGCTGTAGAAATACGCGGCCAACCCGAAGGACGTATCGTTGGCCATCTGCACCGCCTGTTGCTCAGTGGTGAAACGGAACAAAGGGGCGACCGGCCCGAAGGTCTCTTCATGGGCGACCCGCATCGTCGGCGACACGTCGCGCAGCACGGTGGGCTCGAAAAAGGTACCGCCGAGTGCGTGACGCCGCCCGCCGCAGACCAGGCCGGCGCCCTTTTCCAACGCATCGGCTATGTGGCGTTCCACCTTGTCGACCGCCGCCGCGTTGATCAATGGCCCCTGGACGACACCGTCTTCCAGGCCGCTGCCGACCTTCATTGCCGCCACCCTGCGTCCGAGCCGTTCGGCAAAGGTGTCATAGACCCCGTCCTGCACCAACAGGCGATTGGCGCACACGCAGGTCTGCCCGCTGTTGCGATATTTCGAGGCCATCGCCCCATCCACTGCGGCATCGACGTCGGCATCGTCGAAAACGATGAAGGGCGCGTTGCCCCCGAGTTCCATCGATACCTTCTTCACCGTGTCCGCACAGTCGCGGATCAGCAATTTGCCGACCGCAGTCGAGCCGGTAAAAGACAACTTGCGCACCGCCGGGTTCGCGGTCAGCTCACGGCCGACCGCCGCGCTGTCGGTCGACGTGAGCACATTGAACACACCGGCCGGGACCCCGGCCTGCAGGGCCAGCTCGGCCAGCGCCAACGCGCACAAGGGGGTGAGTTCCGACGGCTTGACGACCACGGGGCATCCGGCGGCCATCGCCGGTGCGCACTTGCGGGTGATCATCGCCACCGGAAAATTCCACGGGGTGATTGCGCCGACCACGCCGACCGCCTGGCGGATCACCAGGTAGCGCCGGTCGGGCTGCGGCGACGGGATCACATCGCCGTATACGCGCTTGGCCTCCTCGGCAAACCATTCGACGAAGGCGGCCCCGTAAGTCACCTCGGCGCGCGCCTCGGCCAGCGGCTTACCCTGCTCCAGCGTCATCAACCGCGCGAGCGCCTCGCGCTGCGCGATGATCAGGTCGAACCAGCGCCGCAGCACGAGCGAGCGCTCCTTCGCAGTCGCGCTGCGCCAGCCCGCCCAGGCGTCGTTCGCGGCCTCGATCGCGCGCCGCGTCTCGACGCCGGAAAGGTCCGGCACCTCTGCAAGCAGGCTGTCGTCGGCCGGGTTGTTCACCGCGAACCGGGCGCCGCTGTCGGCACCGACCCAGGACCCGCCGATGAACGCGTCCGAACGCAGCAACCCCGTTAGCTCAGTCAATGTGATACCCCGTCGATCGATCGCTACACATGCCGGGGAAGTATAGGTGCAGACGGCGGGCGCAGCCTCCGGCCGTGCAGCTGACCGGCCCGGGCCGGTCGGGGTCAGCCGGCGGCCTCGATGGCCCGCTGCAATACGGCCGCGACCC
>CBDTXT010000499.1:0-1832 GCA_965364465.1 uncultured Chromatiaceae bacterium | reverse complement strand
GGCCAAGTAGCGGGGCTCTGAGAGTAACCGAACTTACCAAGCAGCCCACTAGGTCCTCCGAGCCAAAAGTCGCGCTGGCGGAGAACAGACGCCCGCCGCTGATCGCAGGGCGTCCCCTGCGCTGCGCGAGGGCCGCGGGCCGTCGCGTACCAAATCGCACCAAGATGGTGCGCTCGAGTTTTCTACTGCGCCGCAAACGGGCAGGCGCTGTGCTCGCGACCCGCCAAATGGGCGTCAGGCCCGGAAGAATGGTGCTCGCACCGCTGCACGCGGTTGCATATCCGTGGCCCGAATCTTGCTCTCACAAGTCGCATGCAGGCACCCATGACCTCTTTGCCGCTGCTCAGCAACACTGTCCTGGACAACCTCGCCTCGGCGGTGATCGTGTTCGATGCCGACCTAAAGGTGCTGTACCTCAACCAGATGGCCGAAATGCTCCTGGCGGTGAGTGCAAAACATGCGCTGGGCGAGACCCCGCGAAGCTGGATGGCGTGTGAGCGTGACTCGCTGATCGATCTGGTGACCGCGACGGAGATCGGTTCACCCATCACCAAACGCGGCGTGGTGCTGAAGCACGAGCGCGGCGCGGTCACAGTGGACTGTGCGGTGACCCCGATACTGGACGAGCATGGCCACCGACTGACCATCGTCGAATTACAGCAAATCGACCGCCACCTGAGGATCAGCCGCGAGGAGCGGCTGCTCACGCAGCAGGCACTGTCACGCGACGTCGTCCGCGGCCTGGCCCATGAGATCAAGAACCCACTCGGCGGGCTGCGCGGTGCGGCCCAGTTGCTCGAAAGCGAACTGGAAAGCGAAGAGCTCAAGGAATACACGCATATCATCATCCAGGAGGCCGACCGACTGCAGGAATTGGTCAATCGTATGCTGGGCCCCAACCGGCGACCAAACTATGCGGCCGTCAACATCCACCATGTGTTGGAGCGCGTGCGGACCCTGGTCCAGGCTGAGAGCGGGGAGCGGATCGCGATCAAGCGCGACTACGACCCGAGCATCCCCGAACTCTACGGCGACAGTGATCAGCTTATCCAGGCGATACTGAACGTGGTCCGCAATGCCACAAAGGCAATCCCCGACACCGGTACCGTGACATTGCGCACCCGTATTCAACGCCAGCTCACGATAGGCAGCGAACGTTCGCGGCTGGCCGCCCAGGTCGAAGTCATCGACGACGGACCGGGCATTCCGGCCGAGATCGCAGACACATTGTTCCTGCCGATGATCACCGGCGGCACCGGCGGTATGGGACTAGGGCTGTCGATTGCGCAATCGCTGATCAATCAGCACAGGGGTTTGATCGAGTGCAGCAGCCGGCTTGGCAAGACAGTTTTCACCATTCATCTACCTATCGGCGACGATACGGGTGCCGAAGTTGGCAAGGAGACCACTACCCGTGACTGAATCAAACCAGGTTTGGGTCATCGACGACGACCGATCGATCCGTTGGGTACTGGAAAAGGCCCTGACCAAGGCCGGCATGCACGTCACCTGTTTCTCGAATGCGAACGGGGTCATGGAAGCGCTAGAGCGCGACCAGCCAGAGGCGGTCATCACCGATGTGCGTATGCCGGGTATGGACGGTTTTGCGCTGCTCGACCGCATCCGGCAGGTCTACCCGGCGTTGCCGGTGATCATCATGACGGCGCATTCGGATCTCGACAGCGCGGTGTCCGCCTACCACAGTGGCGCGTTCGAGTATTTGCCCAAGCCTTTTGATATTGGAGAGGCGGTCGATCAGGTGCAGCGAGCCTGCAAGCTGCGTCGAGAAACGCGGGCGAGCACCGCGCAAGAGACCGCCGCACCGACTGAGA
>CBDTXT010000498.1:0-1851 GCA_965364465.1 uncultured Chromatiaceae bacterium | reverse complement strand
TTCGAGCGTTTTCAGGTAGGCGCGGGCCCGCCGAATGACCTGCCGGGGTACGCCAGCCAGGGCCGCCACCTGCAAGCCATAACTCTGGTTGGCCGGGCCCGGCTTGACCGCATGCAGAAAAACGAGATCCCCTTTGTGTTCTGTCGCATCGAGATGCACGTTGCGACAAGCAGGCAATTCGCTCGACAACGCTGTCAGTTCGAAATAGTGCGTGGCGAACAGCGTAAACGCATTGGCCGTTTCACCCATGTAATGCGCTGCAGCCCAGGCGAGGGACAAGCCGTCGAAGGTGCTGGTACCCCGGCCGATCTCGTCCATCAACACCAGGCTCTCACCGGTCGCGTTGTGCAGGATCGTCGCTGTCTCGGTCATCTCTACCATAAAGGTCGAGCGACCCCCGGCAAGATCGTCGGACGCGCCGATGCGGGTAAAGATCCGGTCAATGGGGCCGATGCGCAAGGAATCGGCAGGCACAAAGCTGCCGATATGGGCGAGGATTGCAATCAGTGCGGTCTGCCGCATGTAGGTCGACTTGCCACCCATATTCGGTCCGGTAATTACCAGCAGGCGCTGCGCGGCGTTCAGCTCAAGATCGTTGGCAACGAACGGACGATCGATCACCTGCTCGACCACGAGATGGCGTCCGCCGGCAATCTCGATACACGGTGTCTCGACCAGTTCGGGCTTGCAGAGATTCAGGGTCTCGGCACGCTCGGCGAAACAGGCCAATACGTCGAGTTCGGCGATGGCGAATGCGGTTTGTTGCAGACCTGCGAGTTCGTCATTGAGCTTGTCGAGCAATTCCTCGTACAGGTATTTTTCCCGGCTCAACGCACGTTCGCGCGCGCCGAGAACCTTGTCTTCGAACTCCTTGAGCTCCGGTGTGATGTAGCGCTCGGCGCCTTTCAGTGTTTGCCGGCGCGTGTATTCAACGGGCGCTTTTTCTGCCTGCCCCTTGCTGATCTCGATGTAATAGCCGTGGACGCGGTTGTAGCCGAGTTTCAGCGTGGAGATGCCGGTCCGCTCTTTTTCGCGGGTCTCGAGATCGCGCAGGTACTGATCGGCATTCGCGGCGATGGCACGCAGGTCGTCCAGTTCGTCGTCATAACCATCGTCGATGACACCGCCATCGCGAATCAGCATGGGCGGATTGTCAACGATGGCCCTGGACAACAGGTCATGTTGACGCCGGTGTTCACCGATCTGCTCGCGCAGGTCGGCCAGCGCGGGCGAGTCGAGCGGCTGCAGGTGTTTGCGCAATGCCGGCAGGCGCGACAGTGCTTCGCCAAGCTGCCGCAGGTCACGCGGCCGTGCCGAGCGCAGCGCCACGCGCGCCAGGATGCGTTCTATGTCGCCGACCCCATCGATGGCGGATTGAATGTCCCTGATGGCGGCCTGTTGCAGCAGTGTTGCAACGGCCTGGTATCGGCCGCGCAGAATCGCCGTATCGCGTACCGGGCGCTGCAGCCAGCGGCGCAGCAACCGCGATCCCATCGGGCTCTGGCAGCGGTCCAGTACGCCAGCCAGTGTATGTTCGTGGTGGCCGGTCAGCGATTCCTCGATTTCCAGGTTGCGCCGGGTTGGTGCATCCATAATCACGGCGTCGTCGCGGCGCTCGACCGAGATGGAATGCAGGTGCGGCAACTCCTGCTTTTGCGTGTCAGTGACGTACTGCAGCAATGCGCCGGCCGCGGCGACGCCGCGCGGAAAATGGTCGCAGCCAAAACCGCTCAGGTCGCGCGTGCCGAACTGTGCGCACAGCAGCCGCGATGCGCTGTCCAGTTCGAAGTGCCACGGCGGTCGGCGGGTGATGCGCAGGCGTTCGGCGAGCGCGTCCGGGCAGGCCTGGTC
>CBDTXT010000497.1:0-1921 GCA_965364465.1 uncultured Chromatiaceae bacterium | reverse complement strand
GCCCACTCATCGGTGCTCACGCCCGGGGTGACACAGGCGCTGCGGTTCGCCTACCGCGCTTACCGACCACTGGAGGCAGCGCTGTTGCGCCGCGCAGCCGCAGTGATTGCGACCTCTCCGCGCTATCTGGACTCGAGCGAGGCGCTCGCGCCGTGGCGGGCGAAATGCGAAGTGATCCCGCTCGGGCTTTCGTCGCAGCGCATCGGCGAGCGGCATGAGACGCCGCCATCGGCCACCGCGTGGCCCACACCCGGCGCGTTGCGCGTGCTCGCCGTAGGTCGGCTATCACGCTACAAGGGTTTCGATCACCTGATCCGGGCAGTTTCCGAACTGCGCGGGGTAGAGCTGGTGATACTCGGCGAGGGTGAACAGGGCCAGGCACTGCGAGAGTTGGTTGCCCAACGCCACGCAGCGGACCGCATCGCGATGCCGGGACGCGTGGACGATCCGACGCGGAACCGATTGCTGCGCCAATGCGATCTGCTGTGCCTGCCTTCAATCAATCGTAACGAGGCGTTTGGATTGGTATTGCTCGAGGCAATGGCTTTGGGTAAGCCCGCCCTGGTGACGCGGGTGCCCGGCAGCGGTATGTCCTGGGTGGTGGATGCCGGACATACCGGTTGGCATGTCGAACCGGAAGACCCCGCCGGGCTGGCGTGCCAGCTGGCAGAGATTCGCGATCAACGCGATATGCTCGGGCCCATGGGGCGGCAGGCACAACAGCAATTCCGGGAGCGTTTTTCGATCGCGTCCGTCGCTGCGCGGACCATCTCCCTCTACCGGCGCGTGGTCGAATGAAACGTCCTGGCTTGACTGCCGGGTCGGTGCTCTTGATCGGTGCGCTGTGGGCGGCCCAGTGCGCCGCACTCTCGTGCCAGGAACGCGGTCTGCTTGAGCTGCACGGGGTGCTGGGCGGCCATTCACCGGGTCGGCCGATTTCTGTTCTGAAAAACGTCTTCGCTGAGGCGATGGCAGGGCATGAAGATCAGCTGACGAATCCGACGGTGAGGGCCCTGTTGAGCGAACCGCTCACGCTCGACCCGAACATCTGGCCACTGACACGGCAAGGATCGATCTACGGACAAATCGATGCGCTGCGCCGGCTGGCTGGCTGGCATGTCGCGCCGATGCGGCAGACGGCTGGAGACCCATCCAGCGTCGACCCCGCTCGATCAACGGCGATGCAGCATCTGATGGATCACTTCGCGGCCGTGGAGACGGCGATGGCCGAGGCGCTTCGCGATGTGTCGATGACGGACCGGCTGGCCGTGATCGACGGTATGGCAGGATGGTTCGATCGAATAGCGAGTGACCTCGAAGGTAACGATGTACGCGAGCCAGTGCTGCGGGTCGCGCGCAATACCGACTACACGGCGTTGCATCGTGTGCTGGGCCTCTTGCTCGCGGTCCCGGAGCCAGCCTATCGGGAGCGGCTGGGACGCGAACTGGCCGGCGACCGGCCCATTGCCAGACCGCCATGGCTTTCGCCCTCGTTCCAGGGTAGCTTCTTGTATGCACGTCAGACGCCGGACGGCCCGGTACTGATTGGTGGTGCGGGTCCGAACGCCTATGGCGAACCGGCTCGACTGGTGATCGACCTGGGTGGAGACGACCTCTACAGCGCGTCAATTGACTGGGTCATCGATCTGGGTGGCAACGATATGTACCTGTCGTCAAAGGATGGTGCACTGGGGGCGGGTTTGTTCAGCGCAGGGATGATCCTGGATGCGTCTGGAAACGATGTCTATGCCGGAGGACGCGTCGCACAGGGCGCGGGCCTGTTCGGCGTTGGCGTCCTGTGGGACGTATCTGGCGACGACATCTATTCCGCGCAGGAGTTGGCGCAGGGCGCCGCGATGTTCGGCGCGGGACTGCTGGTGGTGGTGGGAGCCACCGCGCTGATCCACTCCCAGATCGTCGC
>CBDTXT010000496.1:0-1922 GCA_965364465.1 uncultured Chromatiaceae bacterium | reverse complement strand
CATTCGCCGGTCTGGGGAGGTGGGTGTCCAGTAACCGACTAAATTAGTCGGTAATGCCCACGTTACGCTCTCTGCGCCGATTAGCAAGGGTTATCGTGCGATCGCAACGTCGATGATCCGCATGGGCGGGTGGTCCAATGCACCAGGTTCGAGTGTCGGCGGCGACTCGCAGATTGCGGGACTGCGCCGTGGCACGCTGGCCGAGGTGACGGAGTACGCGGAAGCGTGCGCAAAGGCCTTCAACGGGCGCAGCATCGCGACGAATGCGAGGGCCTTGACCCGGGTGTCCGGTAACAAGAGGTGACCAGCGCTATCGGCATTGCTTTGCCGGTCACGTCGAACTCCCGCTTTGACAGCGAAGAAGCGAATCGCGTTTGCAGTGACTATACCCAGGCTTTGCAGGTAAACACTTATTCGATTCACCCCGGCCTCTGGGCCAGATCCTCTACCTTCAGATAGGGCCTCGACGGCGCCTTGCGCCTCATCTGAGGAGTGGTTGCGGGCACAGTGCTGCCAGTGCACAGCGTGATCATCGGCGCCGAACGTTATCGGAATCGCCAAGCCGCATTCGGCGGTCGCCCAGACCGCGAACTTTTGCTTCACACCGAGAAGAAAAACCGCGGATGCTGGAACCTGGCGCCCAATCAATTGCTTAGCACCATACACAGCAAACAGGATAGAAGTGCGCGTTCCCTCGGTCCTTCAGCCCGTCAGCTGTAACCCGATGTAATCAACAGCGTTTATGTTATGGCGCGCTTCATGCTGGATTCCTCCAGACCGAATAGCAGTGTGTTTGCGCTCGGCGTCAATCACCTAGATGAAGAGGAAACGACATGACTACGCTAAAAGACCAGCTCACCGCGCGTGTCGAGGAATACACCAAATGGGAAAACCGGCGCCAGTACGCCGCCGAAGGCCCGAATATGCGTCGGCTGTGGGTGCTTGCCTGTATGGACGAGCGCGTTCCGGTAGACGAGGCACTGGGCATCCGGGCCGACACGCCGGTCGGCGGCGGTGACGCCCATTTGTTCCGAAATGCCGGTGGCATCGTGACCGACGACGCGATCCGTTCGGCAATGCTCACGATCAACTTCTTCGGCACCAAGGAGATCGTGGTGCTGCAGCACACCGGTTGCGGCATGTTGTCCGCCAATGGCAATGACTTGGTTGCCGCCTTGGTGGCAAAGGGTATCGATGTCGACAATGTACCGATCGACCCCTCCCTGCCAGAACTCAGCCTCGCGCCCGGCGCCTTCGGCAAGTGGATCGGCATGATGGATGACGTCGACGAGACTTGCGTGAAGACGGTCAGTTACTTGAAGAATCATCCACTCATTCCGGACGACATTGTGATCAGCGGCTGGGTCTGGGAGACAGAGTTTCGGCGTCTGCGGGCACCTACCATGGACAAGGATGCTCGCGCCAGGACGCAGTACGCGACCGGCACGATGGGTGTACAGGGTGCGCAACCGCCCCGTTGGAGCTAAGCAGGCACTGCCCGGCCCTTCAACGCTTGGGTCGGGCATGTCACCACCAGTGATAAGGAGAGCTTGCGATGCCCATCTACGACTATCAGTGCTCGGTTTGCCGGGGCCATTTCGAGGCCAGACGCGCGCTCTCGGCCGACGCACCACCCTGCCCGCAATGCGGCGGACCGTCGATGCGTTTGATTCTGTCAGCGCCGGCGATTCATGGCGCCATGGCGCGCGGCCGTGACCTTGCCGCGAGATCGATCCCCGAGTGCGGAAAAGGCTGCCGTTGCTGTCCATAGCGGTTGTGATGGCGGCAACAGACTAAGAAACGCGGATCGACCGTCGCAGCGTACGAGAACACCGGAGGACATTTTCATGACTATACTTTCGAGCAGGGCGTACTGGTTAGCCGGACAGCCGGCGGCGCCCACCATGTGCAGGCCAAGACCG
>CBDTXT010000495.1:0-1938 GCA_965364465.1 uncultured Chromatiaceae bacterium | reverse complement strand
TGGCGTGCGGCGGATACGCGATCGCGATCCTCGCCTACATCCTCAACAAGGGGAAGTACCACCCACTGGTGAGGCCGGCATTGCTGACCAGCGCTCTCGGTTACTCGATGGCTGCGTTGGCGATCGTCATCGACGTCGGTCGCTGGTGGGGCATCTGGCGCATCCCACTCGGTGGTTTCCCGGACATGGGGAGCTACAACTGGAACTCCGCCCTGCTCGAGGTGGCCCTGTGTGTCATGGCCTACGTCGGCGTGCTCTGGATCGAGCTCGGACCGGCATTCCTCGAAAAATGGGAATCGACCTCGAAGAACTCGGCTCTGGTGGGCTTTGCCCGCCTCGGCCTCAAGTTCTACGACAAGGCGCTGATCTGGATCATCGCCCTCGGCGTGCTGCTGCCGACGATGCACCAGTCGTCCCTGGGCACCCTGATGCTGCTCGGCGGTCACAAGCTGCACGGCCTGTGGCACACCGGCTGGATCCCGCTCCTCTATCTCATCTCGTGCGTCGGCATGGGCTATGCGGTGGTGGTCTGGGAATCCGCGGTCTCCAGCTCGGTCTTCAAACGCGAACGCGAGGACAGCATGCTGATCTCGCTCTCGGGTGCGATGGTCGTGGTCCTTGGACTTTTCATGCTGCTCCGTTTCGCCGACATCGTCATCAGCGGTAAGACGATGCTCATGTTCACCTCGGGCGTCCTGAGCGTCATGTTCTGGCTCGAGATGGCGCTCTTTGCAATACCGATGTTGATGTTGATGCGGGCAAAAGATCGCGCGAATTTCGCGACGATTTTCAAAGCGTCGGTGCTGATCATGCTCGCAGGCGGTCTCTATCGGTTCGACACGTACCTGACCGCATACAACCCGGGAAATAACTGGTCGTACTTCCCGACCACCCTCGAGCTGTTGATCACCCTCGGCGTGATCTCATTCGAGATTTTCCTGTACATCTTCATTGTCAAACGCTACCCGATCCTGAGCGGCACCCGTGCCCCTCAGGCGGCTCATTAGAAGGGGGGGCCTGATGGCCAGAACCATTACTGTAGACCCGATCACACGTATCGAGGGTCATCTGCGCATCGACGTCGAGGTCGACCGGGGAAAGGTCCAGAACTCGTGGTCCTCGGGTCAGATGTGGCGCGGCATCGAGAAGATCCTCGAAGGCCGTGACCCGCGGGACGCCTGGGTGTTCACCCAACGCATTTGCGGTGTGTGCACGACCGTGCACGCGATCGCATCCGTGCGTTCGGTGGAAAACGCGCTCGGAATCAACCCGCCGCTCAACGCGCAGCTGATCCGCAATATCCTGATGGCGGCGCATGCGCTGCACGATCACATCGTCCACTTCTACCACCTGTCGGCTCTCGACTGGGTGGACGTGGTGTCGGCCCTCAAGGCCAACCCACGCACGACCGCGCGGCTGGCAAATTCGCTGTCGCCCTGGCCGGGAAATGACGTCGAAACGCTGACTGCAGTCAAGGACAAGGTCGCCGACTTCGTCTCCAAGGGTCAGCTCGGCATTTTCACCAACGGTTACTGGGGCCACCCGGCGATGGATCTGCCGCCGGATGTCAACCTGCTGGCGGTCAACCACTACCTGCAGGCGCTCGAGGCCCAGAAGACGGCCAACAGGGTCGTCAGCCTGCTCGGCTCCAAAACGCCGAACATCCAGAACCTGGCGGTGGGTGGCGTCGCCAACGCTATCAACCTCGACAACGAGGCGACGCTCAACATGGCGCAGCTTTACCAGATCAAGGGTCTGCTCGAAGAGGTCAAGACCTTTATCGACCAGGTCTACTTCCCGGATGTGTGTGCGGTTGGCGCGATGTACGCCCCGAGGCTCGGCTTCGGCGCCGGGGTCACCAACTACCTGTCGGTGCCCGACTTCCCGATGAACACGGAAGGGACAGAGTTCCAGATGCCGGGCGGCACGATCATGAAC
>CBDTXT010000494.1:0-1959 GCA_965364465.1 uncultured Chromatiaceae bacterium | reverse complement strand
CCCCGGCGCACGTCCCATCCCGTGGCGGCCAGGCGTGCGGCCAGCGCATCGCCGCCGCCGTGCGCGCTTGCCTGCGGCGCGGAATGGGTACGGCGCGGGTGCAGAAAGAGATTGGCGTTTGCATCCTGCGTCACATGCCAGCCCCTGTCTCGAAGGGCGTCGGCGAATGTCTGAAAATCACCTGCCAGGCAGGTCGAGGCGCCGAGGCCTGCGAACAGGATCGACGCGGTTCGCCAGGGATATCCGGATAGCAGCGGGTTGCGCATGTGGTTCGGTCTCCTTCGCCGAAGTGCTGGTCCCCGATCTGGGAACCGACGGGGCTTCGCCGGCGCATTGGCCGGTTCAGCCTTGTTCGGGAGAGACTAGTGCAAAAACAAGATAAGTCAATCGTTTAAAGCGTTTTTTTGATACCTCGTGTGATGCTGTAAAGGACCGCCCCGGCGGGCCCGTGCCGCCGGATCCCGGGGTCGGGGCGGAGCGCACCCACGAATCGTGCGGCGTCGGGGCCGGTCCTTGCGAAAGCGCACGGCCCGCGGTGCATTGCGGGCCGTGCGCGGTCGACCCGGCGCGGCGTGCCGGCGTTGGTCCGCCGTCAGGCGTGACCGGGCCTGCGTGGCGCCCCCTGCACGATCAGGTCGACCCAGGGCCAGCCGCTTTGTACCACCCGCTGTGGGCGGGCGCTGCGGGCCGGGTCTACCCACTCGGGCCGGTCGAATGCTGCGAGCAACCAGCCACCGAGCCTGCGCAGCCCGCTCGCGACGGCCTGGCCGCGCAACTGTTGTGCCTTTGCCAGATAGAACTCGACGTCGGGTTCGCCGTGCCGGTCGAGGCGGATGTCGATTTTGGGGTCCTGCTGCATCTTTTCACCTAAATTGAAATCATCTTAAACTTGGAATCCTGCCTGGATCGGCGCCAACCAACGAAGCGCTTGCGCCGAATCATGCCTGCAAATTGCAGTAAACATGCTATTTTAAGGTCAGTTGCAGAGAATATTAGAAGATCCTGGTGAAGCCTACAAATGACGATTTTTCCATGAAAGATGAGAAAAATTCAGTTAAAGAAAGACGATGAGCCGCCGCCTGCCGTCGCTCAAGGGGGTCCGTGCCTTCGAGGCCGCGGCGCGCCTGGGGAGCTTCAGCGATGCCGCGCAGGAACTGTTCGTCACGCCGTCGGCGATCAGTCACCAGGTCAAGTCGCTCGAGGGGTACCTCGGCGTCAGCCTGTTTCGGCGCGGCCGTCGCCAGGTGTCGTTGACCATTGCCGGTGAGCGCTATCTGGCGTCTGTCTCCCACGCACTCGACGAGATCGATCTTGCGACCCGGCGCCTGCTGGCTTCGTCGAACGCCGGGGCGCTGAACGTCAGCATCGCGCCCGCGTTCCTGACCCGGTGGCTGGTCCCGAGGGTGCGTGATTTCCAGCAACGTCATCCGGACATCGAGCTGCGACTGAGCCCGAACAGCGGGCCGATCGACTTCGGCTGGTCGGATATCGACATGGCCATCTATTTCGGCGACGGCCGCTGGCCCGGGGTGGAGCTGCATTTCCTGCGCGAGGTGGTCGTGGTGCCGGTGTGCAGCCCCACCTTCCTCGAGGCCAATCCGGGTATCACCCGGCCTGCGGATCTCTGTGCGCATACGCTGATCGATGTCTCGACGCGCCCGACGGAGTGGGACGAGTTCCTCGCCGGTTTCGGCGTGACCCGCCGCAAACGGGCGAAGCGGTTGAGCTTCACCAGTACCTCGCTGGCGCTCGGCGCGGCGATGGAGAACCTCGGGATCGCATTGGCCGACCGCCAGCTGGTTGCCCGCGAGGTCAGATATGGACAGCTGGTCGGCGCACTCGATATCGCGCTCAACAGCCACCAGGGCTACTACCTGGCCTATCAGAAAGGCCGGCGACTGAGCGATGAGATGCGCGCCTTTCTCGACTGGGTGATGGACGAGATCGGCGACGAGCGGG
>CBDTXT010000493.1:0-1966 GCA_965364465.1 uncultured Chromatiaceae bacterium | reverse complement strand
TTTTTGTGCCTGCCGACCAGTGGGGGGACGCACAGAATTCACAACTAGCCTGCTTCGCTCACCGATTTGGCATTTGGAGTGTTTTTCCGCCGAAGGTGATGAGTGAATGATGGAATGGCAGGCTGCTGGTGGTCGTAGTTTCCTTTTAGGGTGCTGAAGAGCTGGTTGCGGCAGCCCCGAAGGGCGTTCAACAGGTCGTTGGGCAAGGTACAGGCGTACGGGGACCTCAGCGTGATGGCTGACGATTTGGGTGACGGTGCCGTGTGAGGTGTCGTTTACCCGGGCGGCTCCCACGCCGGGTGGCGATCCAGATTGGCCAGAATTTGCGCAATGTCGTCGGCATAGGGATAGGCTTCGGAGAAGGATAGCCAGACCTTGCGCACTGTGATCCGGATACGGGCGCCGATTTTCAACAGCTTCACCCGGATCGTTGTGCTCTGCGCTTTGGCATGCGCCGTACCGGCAAGACCCAGTCGACGCAAGCCATGCAACAGCACGTAAGCAAACGACGAGAAGTACAAGCGGAGCTGGTTTGCCCGCAGCGTCGCGGTGCTCGTGCGATCGGCAAACAGCCCGAGTTGCTGCTCCTTGATGCGATTCTCCATATCGCCGCGGGCACAGTAGAGGGCTTCATAGAGGCGCTTCGCACTGACCTGGCGAGTCGTCAGATTGGTCACGACAAAGCGCGGATTGGCCTTGTTCGGCAAGTATTCCGCCTTGCCGACGACCCGTCGCTCGCGCGACCAGGATTTGCGGGTTTTGTAGCGGAAGTCGCGGAACCGGCGCGCTGGCTTGCCGGTACGCTCATGCGCAGCACGGGCTTCTTCCATCTCTTTACCCAGCGCGCGCTGCAACCGTTTATTCCGCGCCAGGCCCAGCACGTAGCGCACGTCGTTGGCTTCACACCACGCCATGATCGCCTCGCGGCAGAATCCGGCATCACTGCGAATCACGATCCGCGTCTTCGGCCAGCGTTGGCGAATTTGGGTGACGATCCGTTCAAGCTCATCGACACTGCCCGCGGCCGCATCCTGGTTCGATGACCGCAGTCGTGCGCACAACAGATGCTCGCCACAGAAGATGTACAAGGGAAGGTAACAGTAGCAGCGGTAGTAGCCATGAAAGAAACGACCTTCCTGATGGCCGTGGAGTGGATCATCCGTCGCATCCAGATCCAGCCAGATCTCGCGCGGCGGCGTGCGCTGTGATTCGAGAAACACATCGACCAGCAAGCCATCTAACGCGGCTGGGTCAGCCACGATCTTCTTATAGCGATCGTCCGGTGCCGTTTCCGGCGTACTCAACTCCAAACGATTGAGCGTACTCGACCCGGCCAGCGGGTTACCGCGATCCTGCTCACGCACCCGCGCGTCACCGGTCAAGTCCTGCTTGCCGACCAGCAGCGCCAAGACGCTGTCTTTGCGCAGCACATCGTGATCGTTCAGGTCTTCATAGCCCAACGCCAGGCCATACGCCCGTTGCGCGACCAGCGCCTGGACACTGTGCTCAATGCTATTGGGGTTGCGGTAGTCGGTGAAGCAGGTGGCCAGCCGATCCAGTAGGCCGAGGCGTTTATCCACCTCGCGCAGCAGCAGACCACCACCATCCGACGTGATACGTCCACCGTCGAATCGACCAATCACCTTGCGTCGACCCAGGGCGTGAAATTCAAGCTGCTCGGGATTACACTCTGTCGTCATAGGCCTTTGTCTCTTGTTGCGGGTAAGTGCTTGGTCGCTCTTACTTTATGCAACAAACAAAGGCCTATTTCTATCAGTACGGTGAGTTTTTCGGGCTAGGGATCGCGCGCCAAGCCAACGGTTTGCAAGCCACATCAGCAATCCAAGATTCATAATATTGGCTATTAGCGGAAGTATCCTTACTGCCCATGGTTCACGATCGAATAGGGATAGAAATAGGGACTGCGCAAGCCCCTGCAGCGGACCGACTGAGCGGTAGATGATTA
>CBDTXT010000492.1:0-2027 GCA_965364465.1 uncultured Chromatiaceae bacterium | reverse complement strand
GGGGTAGCGGAGAGTGCCTTGAACAGCCTCCGCCGGTTGGAAGAAATCTTTTCGTCGTGAGCCGCCATCGCCGCTGCTTCTCCTATCCTCTTGGCGCCGTTGCTGCACAATTCGCGCCATAAAACTTATCTCATTGTTTCGCAAGGCGCCCGGCGGGTCCGCGCTTGCCTTGGGTCGCCCTTTTGTCAAATTAACTGACACCGATCCGCAGGCCAGCGCCCCCGAAGGCACTCACCGGCCGCTCTGGCCTTCGCCTCGGCGGAGTCTACACGTGACGGGCCGCGTTCCAAAGGGGCTTGGATTCGGGCGAGCGCTCAAAGGTACGGCAATACCCGCGCTGCGACGAACTCGGAAAGCGGCTGCAACGCGGCCCGCCGTTGCCCGACCGAGACGATGTAGCCTAGCGTACGGGGGATATCGGCAAGGTAACCCGGCTTGCCGTCGCGGTGGTGCAGCCGGGCGAAAATACCCGATGCTTTAAGATGTCTCTGGACGCCCATCAAGTCGAACCATTCGCGAAAAACCGAGCGATCCACGGAACCGATCAACCCGGCATCGCTGGCCGCCCGATAGTAGCCATCCACCCAGGCATCGACCTGGGCGCCGGGCCAGCTGACGTAGCAGTCGCGCAGCAGCGAGACCAGGTCGTAAGTGACAGGTCCCGCGACTGCATCCTGAAAATCGATCACGCCGGGATTATTGTCCCGCGTTACCATCAGATTGCGTGAATGAAAGTCGCGGTGGACGCAGACGACCGGCTGGGCGAGCGCATTGTCGACCAGGCGGTCGAAACTGTCGTCGAGCATCCGGCGCTCGGATGCGCCGGGCGTAATGCCCAGGTGCTGACGCAGCAGCCAGTCCGGAAACAATGCCATCTCCCGCATCAGCAGCGCCCGGTCATAGGCCGGCAGCCCGTCAATCGGCGCGACGGACTGGAGTCTCAGCAGTTGCCTCAGCGCATCACCGTAAAGCTGGTCCGCGGTATCCGGATTCAACGCCGCCAGGTAGGGGCGCGACCCCAGATCCTCCAGCAACAGGAAACCGTTGTCGAGGTCCTGCTCGATAACGCGTGGGACATGCAGTCCCGCAGTGGCCATTCGTTCGGCGACCGCGACGAATGGCCGGCAATCCTCCCGGTCGGGCGGCGCATCCATCGCGACAAAGGTCGAGGCATCGGGCAGGGTGACCCGAAAATAGCGGCGAAAGCTGGCATCGGCAGAGGCCGGCGCGAGTTCGTACGGCGGGAGTCCGCAGCGCGAGGAGAGCCATCCCTCAAGCTGCCGCAGGCGTTCTGGCATCGACACCCCCAAGACCCGCGAGGGCATCCGGATGATGGCCAGGCGGCAATTGAAGAAATCCCTATTCTATGAGATTTTACCGCCTCTCGGGGGACCATCCCCGACGGCACCCCACCGACGCACACCCAGGCATGCCGGCGCCAGGCGTCTGCCCGCAGGACAGCACAACCGAAAACGCGAAGAACAGCCACGTGTCAGGGATCAAAGCGACGACTCGCCAAGCATCAGCGCACGCCCTGCCGCGTCATGTGCCGCTTTCCAGGGTGCAGACTGTCGCCACGCTCTCCCTGTTGAGCAGCCTGGGGGTGGCAGCCCCCAACTGGGACTGTCGGAGCACGCCCGACGGCGCCGGCTGGCAGTGCGAGGAGGTCGCCCGCCCACCGGGCACCCAGCCCGAAGCGGCGTCGGCCGGGCGTGAAAGCGATTCTACGGCGCGCGAGGACATACCCAAGGGCACCGGCAGCCCCCCAAAGCCAATCGCCCAGGCAGAAGCGCCACGACCGCCCGCGCCGGCCAGGGTTCCCGGAGCCGTCGGGCGTAGATCTCGTTCAGCACGGCGTAGTCGCCCATGTCCGTGAGATAGACCGTCACCTGGACGAGATCGTCGGTGGTCAGGCCCCACCGTTCGAGCTCGCGCTCCACGGCGTCGATCGCCGTCTCCGCCTCGTGCTCGAAGCTGCTTCCTCGCTCGCCGATCTTGCCGGAGACGAAGCAGAAGTCCGAGCTTGC
>CBDTXT010000491.1:0-2056 GCA_965364465.1 uncultured Chromatiaceae bacterium | reverse complement strand
CCGACTTCATCGTCCTGACCCAAGATGTCGAGGTGACGGAGGCGTCTGCTCCTCTCATGGGTGAAGGCCTGCCAGCGATCACCAGCAAGATCACCCTTTTGGGTCTTGACCATTCGATCACTCGCAACTCGGTTGACTCGTTTCGCATATTCACTCTCAAGTACTCCGGCGATCCCGTCGAGCTCCGGATCCTGGACACGACCATCAGCGGCGGCTTGACAACGGAAGCCGACCAGCCGGGTGGCGGATTTTTTGTCGAGGGAGGGGCGTACCTCTACCTCGATCGCTGTACCGTTTCCGGCAATTCGGCCGACTCTGGCGGCGGAATCTACAACGAGGGCACAGTTTCTATAGGAAACTCGCTCGTGACACAGAATACCGCGGTGCAGTCTGGGGCGGGATTGGAGAACGCTTTTCAAGCCGGCATAATCAACTCCACCTTCTCTGGCAACACTCTCACCGCCGCGGCTGCGTCCACGGGTATCGCCGTCAACCAAAACGACATCGGCAATGTGACTGTCGATCTCTCCACCTTCTTCGGCAACAGCTCGGATAGCGCCAGCTCCAGCACCCTTAAAGGACTCGCGGGCTCGGTGAGTGTCGCCGACAGCATCATTGCGAACACGGTTGGTGGCGGAGTGGCCTGCCTAGAGACTGCTGACCAGCAACTGAACAAGGACGACGACGGGACTTGCGGAGGAGGCGGTGATCTCACCGGCCTCGATCCGGTATTGGCCGAAAATGGCGGTCCGACCCAAACGCATGCGCTCCTGGCAGGTAGCAACGCGATCGATCATGCGGGCGATTGCGGCGAGCTTCAAGATCAGCGGGGTTTCCCCCGCGAACAAAACCTATGCGATAGCGGAGCCTTCGAGTATTCAGCGCTTTTTGAGGACGGCTTCGAGTCCGGCGACACCTCGGCGTGGTCAGAGACTGTGCCCTGAGCGCACCAACAGACTCAGAATCGACGGCCGGGCCTCGCGCCAGGGATGACAGCAATGCTCCCAAAGCTGACGATTCGTCGTGATCGATCGGCTGCGCTCGGTCGTCGCATCCTGTCGAGCCAGCCGATTCACTGCGCAGGAGGGCCCAAGGCCCTCCCCTACTTCTTCGGCTTGATCGGAAACATGAAATTGACCTGCAGGCGAAACTGGCTGTCGGCTCCGTTGATCGGGTGGTAGACGTTCTCGTAGTAGCCGAACAGGATGTTGATGGGTTGGCCACCGGCGAAGGTCACCTTGGAGATCTGCAGCCCGAGAGGAAACGTGCACTGGTCATCGTCGTCGCCCACGGTCTCGTACTCCCAGTCGCAGGTGATGATCGGCGCCGTGCCGAGGGCCAGTCCATGCCCGAAGTTGTAGTTCAAGAACCATTGGGCGAAGAAGAAATTGACATCCTCGCGATCGGAGTTGCCGCTGGAGCTGGCGATGGACCAGACGTTGCTGGCGACCCCGCCTAGCGTCCATTTGCCGACTCCGTAGAAGACGACCGCGGAGGGCCCTGCCGAAACCTTACCGGCTCCCAGAATTTCCTCGTTCGAAGCCAGAGGTAAGTTGACCTGCGCGCCGATCCCGTAGCTCAAGCCTCCGCGGGCTTTGGGGGAATACCAACCGGTCCATTGGATATCGCCAATACCGAACTCCGACTCCGTCTCGCCGATCGGTACGCTTGTTAACGGGATGATGGTGCGCGTGATCAGATTCGCGCCCCCCCCCAGTTTGAAGGGGACGACCGGCTGGATGTTGAGCGTGGCTTGTTGGCGATCGAACTCGCCGGCGCCGGAATTCACGTTGTATTGAAACGGCAGCGAGACCAGCGCCGCAATCGGGTTCTGGGCCGCCTTGGCGAGCGCGCCCGCCTCTCCCGCTTCCTCCTGAGTTTGTGGGCCGATGGTCGACTCGACCGGTGTCTCCTCGGAGTCGCTCTCCTGGGCCGAAAGCGAGCTCGCCATCGGAACGCAGAGAAGCACCATCGCAAGAAGACTTGCACCCAGTAGGGTCGTCGTACGCGTATTCTCCAGGTTCACGTCTAAACCTCCATCCATTCTGTCGTTAGC
>CBDTXT010000490.1:0-2074 GCA_965364465.1 uncultured Chromatiaceae bacterium | reverse complement strand
GGTATCCCCCCGCTGCCACTGACCGCCGAGCAGGTAGACGCGCTGGTCGCGTTGCTCAAGGACCCGCCGGCAGGTGAAGCGGAGACGCTGCTCGAGCTGTTGACCCACCGCGTGCCGCCCGGCGTCGACGAGGCCGCGTACGTGAAGGCGGGCTTCCTCGCGGCGATCGCAAAGGGCGAGGCGCAATCCCCGTTGATCGATCGGCAGCGGGCGGTCGAACTGCTGGGCACGATGCTGGGTGGCTATAACATTCAGCCCTTGATCGAACTCCTCGACGACGCCGAGCTGGGCGGACTGGCGGCCGAACAACTCAAGTTCACGCTGCTGATGTTCGATGCCTTTCACGACGTAGAGGAAAGGGCGAAGGCCGGTAGTGCGAATGCGCAGGCGGTGCTGCAGTCGTGGGCGGACGCCGATTGGTTCACTCGGCGGCCCGAGGTGCCGAGCGAGATCCGGCTGACCGTGTTCAAGGTAAGCGGAGAAACCAACACCGACGATCTGTCGCCGGCCCAGGATGCGTGGTCGCGCCCGGACATACCGCTGCATGCGCTGGCCATGCTGAAGAATGCGCGCGACGGCATCGACCCGGACGATGCCGGCAAGATCGGTCCTATGGGCGGGATCGAGGCACTCAAGCTGAAGGGGCTGCCGCTGGCCTATGTCGGAGACGTTGTCGGTACCGGTTCGTCGCGCAAGTCGGCGACCAACTCGGTGCTGTGGCACATGGGTGACGACATCCCGTTCGTGCCGAACAAGCGTGCCGGCGGCGTGGTGCTTGGTGGCAAGATTGCGCCGATCTTCTTCAATACAGTGGAAGACTCCGGCGCATTGCCGATCGAGTGCCCGGTAGAAGAACTGAACATGGGCGACGTCATCGTGGTCAAGCCCTACGCCGGTACGATCGAGGATGAATCCGGCAAGGTGATCAGCGAGTTCTCGTTGAAGACCGAGGTGCTGCTCGACGAGGTCCGGGCCGGCGGCCGTATCCCGCTGATCATCGGCCGGAGCCTGACCACCAAGGCGCGCGAGTCGCTCGGCCTTGGCCATAGCGATGTGTTCCGCAAGCCGGTCGACCCGGAAGACAGCGGCAAGGGTTTCACGCTGGCGCAGAAGATGGTCGGCAAGGCCTGTGGCGTCGACGGCATTCGCCCCGGCACCTATTGCGAACCGCGCATGAGCACGGTGGGCAGTCAGGACACGACCGGTCCGATGACCCGCGACGAACTCAAGGAACTGGCCTGCCTGGGCTTCTCGGCCGATCTGGTGATGCAGTCCTTTTGCCACACGGCCGCGTATCCGAAGCCGGTCGACATCAATACCCAGCACACACTGCCGGACTTCATCAACACGCGCGGTGGTGTCGCGCTGCGGCCGGGTGACGGCATCATCCATAGCTGGCTCAACCGCATGCTGCTGCCAGACCAGGTCGGCACCGGCGGTGACTCGCATACCCGTTTCCCGCTCGGCATTTCGTTTCCTGCCGGCGCCGGCCTGGTCGCGTGCGGCGCGGCGCTGGGCGTGATCCCGCTGGACATGCCGGAATCTGTGCTGGTCAGGTTCACCGGCGAGATGCAGCCAGGGATCACGCTGCGCGATCTGGTCAATGCGATTCCGTATGCGGCGATTCAGCGCGGCCTGCTCACGGTGGAGAAAAAGGGCAAGAAGAACCTGTACAACGGCCGCATCCTGGAGATCGAGGGCCTGCCACATCTGACCGTCGAGCAGGCATTCGAATTGTCGGACGCCTCGGCCGAGCGTTCGGCCGGCGGCTGCACCATCGATCTCTCGGAGGAGTCGGTCGCCGACTACCTGCGGTCGAATATCGTGATGCTGCGCTGGATGATCGATAACGGCTACCAGGATGCGCGCACCCTGGAGCGGCGCGCCCGCGCAATGGAGGCCTGGCTGGACAACCCGACGTTGCTGCGGGCCGATCCGGATGCCGAGTATGCCGAGGTGATCGAGATCGACATGTCGAAAATCACCGAGCCGCTGCTCGCCTGCCCGAACGACCCGGACGACGTGAAGCCGCTGTCCGAGGTCGCCGGTCGCCAGATCGACGAGGTGTTCATCG
>CBDTXT010000489.1:0-2077 GCA_965364465.1 uncultured Chromatiaceae bacterium | reverse complement strand
GTGGCGACCGGCCTGTCGATGCCGATGCTGGGTTCCCTCGAACCGCATAGGCTGCGGGTGCCACATCATCTGTCCCCGATCGAACGCGTGCAGTCACTCTGGCTGTCCATCGCGCTCGGCACCGCGATGATTTCTGGCGTGATAAGGGTGCTGCGCTCCTTGCCGAAGGCGCGTTGGTACGAACTCCGATCCTGGCGCCAGAAAGTCTTTCGTTTTTCCTTGGCTTTTCGTTTTTCGGATAGGCTTTGGGCTGGCGCACCATACGCGCTCCCCAGGCAGCTTTCGGGTCGACGGTCCGGAACGCGGGGGTTTTTCTGCACCATCGTGAAACGGGTCATGTTTTTTGGCGCGCGCGTTGCGAATTGTCAATGTCGCGGCCAATGGTGCGGTGCAATATCGAATTCGTGAGCTGCCCAAACGGACGTTCAGTTGGGCGCACAGTGTGCCAATCAGGGAGTATCCAGGCACCAAGCAGTGGTGAGGTCATGTCAATATCCAATCAGCAGAATCAAAACTACATTGAAGTCGGGGACCTGCGGGCAGCGGTCCGGTCAGGCAAGACTCGCCACCAGGATCAGTACGTGCATTACACGCACCAGATGCCCGACGAAACGGCCGAAGCCTCGGCAAGGGTGTTGATCCGGCTGGTCCCGCTGATCTATGGCGCTCTGATGGGCGGCCTGTACGGAAATCTCCTCGCGGGTGTACTGCTCGGCCTGTTGGTAAGCGCGTTGCTGGACTACCGGATGTGGGACAGGTCGCTGCTTCGCCCGGTATCCCGGCGTTGCGCGGCGACCGGCTGCCCGCTGGTCGCTGCGGCGGCGCGGGGTCTCGCGTCTTTAGTCGGCGCGATTGGCCTGCCGGCCCCGAGCGTGATGCGCCAGATGCGTTGCGACGCTTCCTGACTTAGCATTTTACTCAATGCCGCGGCGCATCGGGTCCCGCGGCAAGCCCCCTGCGCAGGCGCCGATTTGCGCCGATGCCGTCTGTCGACGCGGCAGTCCGAGAGGCCGCGCGCGTGACGGCATGCTTGGCGTTGCGGTAACGTTGGCGTGAAATGTCCCATCCGACGAAGCTGCGCGTTGCGGCGTTCGGGGGGCGCGGGCAGCGGGGCAGGACAGCACAATGCAAAAGCCGTTGAAGGGCGAGCGCCGAGCCTCCGGGTTCAGCGGCGCGAACGCCGAGTACCTCGATCAGCTCTACGAGGCGTTCCGAGACTCCCCGGACAGCGTGTCCGCGGAATGGCGCAGTTTCTTTTACGGCTTCGAGCAGGGCGCGGGTGATGCGGCGCAGTATCCGATGCCTGCCGCGGCTAGCGCGGCACCTGCGCCCCTCACAGGTATCGAACGACTGATCAGCGCCTACCGCTTGCTCGGACACCTGCATGCCGCGGTCGACCCGCTGGGCCTCGTGGACCGACCGCGACCGAAGGAACTGGATCCGGAGTATTACGGCCTCGACGACGCGGCTTTGCGCCAGCCGGTAAACGTCGTATCGATCGATGCCGAACGGACACTGCCGCTCGCCGAGGTGATCACTGTGCTCGAGCGCGTGTATTGCGGCACCGTGGCCAGTGAGCACATGCATATCTCGGCGTCGGATGAGCGGCGTTGGATAGAGCAGCGTCTGGAATCGACCCGCGGCGATTGGGCTGCACAGCACTCGGCCGGGATGCGCATCGATACGCTGCGCGACCTGACGGCTGCCGAGGGACTCGAGCAGTACCTGCACCGGCGGTATGTGGGGCAGAAACGGTTCTCGCTCGAAGGCGGTGACTCGCTGATTCCGCTGCTCGACGAAATCGTGCAGGGCGGCGGCAGGCGCGGTGTCACCGACATCGTGATCGGCATGGCGCATCGCGGTCGGCTGAATGTGCTGGTCAATCTGCTGGGTAAGGCGCCAAGCGAGTTGTTCTCCGAGTTTGAGGGTGCGGGGGGCGCGGATGCGCGCAGCGGCTCGGGCGACGTGAAGTACCACCAGGGCTTCTACTCCAATATCGAGACGGCCGGGGGGCCGGTGCATATGTCGCTGGCCTTCAACCCATCGCATCTCGAGATCATCGCCCCGGTCGTGCAGG
>CBDTXT010000488.1:0-2079 GCA_965364465.1 uncultured Chromatiaceae bacterium | reverse complement strand
AGCGGGTCAAGCGGCTGGCGATGCCGCGCTCCCACTCCGGCGAAGCCGATCGCCGCCATCTCGGCTTCGCCGTTGCCCGCGCGCGGGCCGGCAACGATGTGCTGGGCGTCGCGGCATGGGAGCCGGCGGACCCGCGTGACTGTCCGGCTGGCCGGCGCGGCCTGCTGCTGCATGGCCTCTACGTGGCGCCGGCGAAGCAGCGCTGTGGCATCGGGAAACGGCTGCTGCAGTGCGCGCTGAGCGCCGCTGCTGCCGCAGGTTTCGACGGCCTGCTAGTCAGGGCGCAGCGCGATGCCGAGGGCTGGTTCGGACAAAAGGGCTTCCAGAGACTGCCGGTCGACGGAGGGCGCGACTATGCCGGCCGCTACTGGCAGCCGACCAACAGGGCGCCGTTTCAGGACTGACCCGGCTCGGGCCACGGACAGGCTGCTTTGAGCTAAGCTTCCCCTCCACGGGCCGTCCGACGCACGGCCTCCGCCAAGCAAGGGGTCCTATGTTCCAGCTCAGGATACATGGCCGGGGTGGACAGGGAGTCGTCACCGCCGCCGAGATGTTGTCCGTCGCCGGGTTTCGCGAAGGGAAACACACCCAGGCATTTCCGAGTTTCGGTTCCGAGCGGATGGGGGCGCCAGTGATGGCATTCTGCCGTATCGATGACAAAGAGATCCGGCTGCGCGAACCGGTAATGGCGCCGGATGCGCTGATCATCCAGGACACCACGCTGCTGCACCAGGTCAACCTGTTCGAGGGCCTGTCCGAACGCGGCTGCCTGCTGATCAATTCGACCCGCGACATGTCCGAACTCGGTCTCGACGATTTCTTCGCCGAGCACCCGGCGATCGGGGTCGTGGCGGTGCCGGCCACGCAACTGGCGCTCGAGCACGTCGGCCGGCCGTTGCCGAACGCGGCGCTGCTCGGCGGCTTCGCGGCGATGACCGGGATCATCCGGTTCGACTCGGTGGCCGCGGCGATCGAGGAGAAGTTCAAGGGCAAGGTAGCCAGCAGCAATATCGCGGCCGCGCAGGCCGCGTTTGCGTTAGTCGATTCCTCACTGCAGGGGAAAACCGCATCATGTTGAAACAGATCGAGGGCTCACGGGCCGTCGCGGAGGCCGTCGCGCTGTGTCGGCCGGAGGTGATCTGCGCCTACCCGATCACGCCGCAGACCCACATCGTCGAGAACCTCGGGCGCATGGTCAAAGCAGGCGAGGTGGCCAACTGCGAGTTCATCAACGTCGAATCCGAGTTCGCCGCACTGTCGGTCGCGATCGGGGCCAGCGCCACCGGCGCGAGGGCCTACACGGCCACTGCGAGCCAGGGGCTGCTGTTCATGGCCGAGGCCGTGTACAACACATCCGGACTGGGGCTGCCGATCGTGATGACCATCGGCAACCGTGCGATCGGCGCACCGATCAACATCTGGAACGATCAGCAGGACAGCATGTCCATGCGGGATGCAGGCTGGATCCAGTTGTATGCGGAGACCAACCAGGAGGCGGTGGACTTGCACATCCAGGCGGTGCGGCTGGCCGAAGAGCTCTCCGTCCCGGTCATGGTGTGTGTCGACGGTTTCATCCTGACACACGCCTATGAACGTGTGGACATACCGTCACAGGCGCAGGTCGACGCGTTCGTGCCCCCCTACGAGCCGCGCCAGGTACTCGACCCGGCCGAACCGGTCACGATCGGCGCGATGGTCGGACCCGAGGCCTTCACCGAGGTCCGCTATCTCGCGCACTACCGGCAGATGCAGGCCCTGTGGCTGATACCGGAACTCGCAGAAGAGTTCGAGGAGCAGTTCGGCCGCGTCTCTGGCGGCCTGCTGCACCCCTATCGCAGCGAAGATGCCGACACGCTGGTGATCGCGCTGGGGTCGGTGAACGGCACCATCAAGGACGTCGTCGATGATCTGCGCGACGGGGGCGTCGCGATCGGCTCGGTCAGTATTACCTCATTCCGGCCCTTTCCGGCGAAACGCTTACGCGAGACCATCGCTGGCGCGAAGCGAATCGTCGTGATCGAAAAATCGCTGGCCGTCGGGATCGGCGGGATCGTCTCGACCGACGTGCGCATGGCGCTC
>CBDTXT010000487.1:0-2085 GCA_965364465.1 uncultured Chromatiaceae bacterium | reverse complement strand
GTCGGTGGGCCAACTACCCGACGATCACCGTTAAGTAAGTGCCATTGCCGTTAAGCGCGCGTTAGCCGCTCGGCTCCGCTCATGTAAGGCCTGAGCACGTCGGGGACCACGATGCTCCCGTCGGCCTGCTGGTAGTTTTCCATCACGGCGACGAGCGTGCGCCCGACCGCGAGGCCTGAACCGTTCAGCGTGTGGGCCAGCTCTGGCTTACCGGTCGCAGGGTTGCGCCAGCGCGCCTGCATCCGTCGCGCCTGGAAATCGCCCATGTTCGAGCAGGAGGAGATCTCGCGATACTTCGCCTGTCCCGGCAGCCAGACCTCGATGTCGTAGGTCTTGGTGGCAGAGAATCCCATATCACCGGTGCACAGTGTGACGACCCGGTAAGGTAGCGCGAGCCGTTGCAGGATAACCTCCGCGTGCCCGGTCAGTGACTCGAGCGCGTCGAAGCCATCGTCGGGCCGGACGACGTGCACCAGCTCGACCTTGTCGAACTGATGCTGGCGGATCATGCCGCGCGTATCCTTGCCGTGCGAACCGGCCTCCGAACGGAAGCAGGGGGTGTGCGCGACAAAGCGTCGCGGCATCTGCTCATCGTCGATGATTAGGTCGCGCACCAGGTTGGTCAGCGGCACCTCGGCGGTCGGAATCAGATAGAAATCGCTGCCTTCCAGCCGGAACAGGTCTTCGGCGAACTTGGGCAACTGGCCGGTTCCGTAGAGGCTGTCCGGATTGACCATGTAGGGGACATAGGCCTCGGTGTAGCCGTGCTCGGCGACATGGGTATCGAGCATGAACTGGGTCAGGGCGCGATGCATCCGGGCCAACGGCCCGCTCATCACCGCGAAGCGCGAGCCGGTCAGCTTCGCGGCCGAATCGAAGTCGAGCATGCCCAGCGCCGCACCCAGGTCGACATGATCCCTCGGCTCGAAATCGAAGCCGCGCGGGGTTCCCCAGCGCCGCTCCTCACGGTTGTCTTCCTCGTCCACCCCGTCCGGCACGCTCGCATCCGGCAGGTTGGGCATCTCCAGCGCGATCGAACGCAGCGCCTCCTGTACCTCCAGCAACGCATCGTTGGCCGCCATGAACCGATCACCGAGGCTAGCGACCTCGTCCAGCAGCGGCTGGATGTCCCCGCCCGCCGCCTTGGCCTTGCCGATCGACTTGGACTTGGTATTGCGCTCGTTCTGCAGTTCCTGTGCATCGACCTGGAGGGATTTGCGCCGGGCCTCGAGGTCGGCCAATCGTTCCGTATCCAATCGATAACCACGTCGGGCCAGGGCCGTCGCGACGCCCTCGAGGTCGCTGCGCAGAAGTTTGGGATCGAGCATTTTTCAGTCCAGGTTTGCGTGGGCCGGCCAGGATACGATGTGCCCCGGGGCGACCAGATGATTGAGTAGGGGCAAGACCTCGGCGACCTTTTCAGGTCGATCGAAGAACTCGACAATGACGGGCAGGTCCAGCGAACGGTGCAGCAGACCCGCCTCGTGCACGTGACCCGAATTGCCGAAGCCGGCGATACCACGGAATGCGGTTACTCCGGCGATCCGATGATCGCGGTGCAACAGGTCGAGCACCTTCTGGTGCTGATGACCAGCCTCGCTGCAGTAGACACGGACCACGACAACCTCGCTGAGATTCATATTTGCCTCGCCAGTATCACGCCGAGAAAGGCCGCCGCCACGCAGGCCGCGACACTCACGACCGCATTGGCAATCGCCTTCGCGTAGTCGGCCTGCTGCAGCAGGTTCACGGTCTCGATCGAAAAAGTGGAGAACGTGGTGAAGGCGCCGAGCAGGCCCACCAGTGCAAAGGCGCGCCACTCGGCGGCGAGCGCCAGCCGCTCGATCATCAGTATGTACAGGTAGCCCATCGCCAGCGACCCGAGCACGTTCACGACGAGGGTGCCGTACGGGAAACCGCGCCCGACCAGCGCATAGACCCCGTTTGACAACCAGAAACGCAGCAGCGCGCCGGCGGCGCCGCCGGCGGCGATGGCAAGGGTCTGGTTCAAGTCTCGATCCAAATCCGCAAAGCGCGCATTCTACAAAAAGCCTCGTCCCGGAACAGTGAAAATCCAGGGGCGCG
>CBDTXT010000486.1:0-2112 GCA_965364465.1 uncultured Chromatiaceae bacterium | reverse complement strand
CGAGGTGGCAGAGGCCGCCGAAGAGCTCCACGTCGGCTACTCGGTCTACCCGGCCGGAACCACCGTGATCAGCGCGGCGCAGCCTTCGGCAACCCGGCGGTGCAGGCGCGCGATGTAGTCCGCATAGTCGGCCGTCTCGGCGTCACCCAACGCGCCACTGCGTCGCTGCGCGTGGAAATCCTGCTCGGCCGCAACCATCGCCGCATGATCGATGCGCAGACGCTCGAGCAGCGCGCGATCGTCCGCGGTCGCCAAACCGCCCAGGCAACACAGTCCCGCCATCAGCAGGGAGAGACCAAGCTTCAAACCATCACCCGACGTCCTCCGGTGTCCCGGCCAATTCTAGCCTCCACCGCGTGCGGACCGAACCGGCGCCGCACAAGTATGACCGGCAAACCTGCGTCAGGTTCGACGAGCCAGTCTTGCGAAAGCCAATCAAGAAAAATTGATAAGACATTGAAAAAAATAATGAAAATATTAAATGCTGGATGGCCTATCGCGCCAATGAGGCGCTAGTAGCCGCATTTTACCCGGCGACCACATCGCGTCCGCCGCGCGGGCTGGTAGGGGGGAAGGACTCAGTCCTCGCCCATTCCCAGCAGAAACTCTATCCGCTGGGTCATGCGTGCGATCTGCGGCCAGTCGTTGGAGACGATGTCCTGAGTGTGTGCCAGGTTGTTGCGCAGCGACTCGAACTCCTTGGCCGCGTTCTTGGCCACCCGCCGCGACTCGAATCCCATCCACGCCAACTGTTCCGGGTCCTTGATCAGTATCTTGATCTTGTCCGACAGTTGCAGGCAATCGAGCAGCGTCGGGTGCTGGCCGCGCCTGCGGCGTTCCTCGTACAGCGCCTGCGCCTTCTCCAGACGGCCACCGGTGACCAGCGGACGCCAGCTGTCGTTCGGATGACAATCGGCAATGCGGCGGGTGAAGTTCATCTCAACCATCGTGATCATCCCGAACAACCACATCCGAACCACCGGCTTTTGAATATGTTCGCGCAGGATCACGCCGGCAATATCGCCCAGCATGTCGACATAGCAGGCACGATGCCGGGTCAACACGAAGATCACATCCGACAGCGACGCATCGGCCTGGACGATCTGGCCGCGCGCGAACGCCCTCAGGTGCTGGTCGCAGAAGCCCCCGGTGAGATCTTCGGCCCGGACGTATCCGGTGACGAAGCCCTCCGATCGCAGACCGGCGGCGGACCAGCCGCGCGCCTGCATGATCTCGGAGGCCTTGATCGCCGAGGTCGAATTGTCAAACGACGGGAAGGGTTCGGCAATGTCACGCGCAGTGAAGGCCCGGGTGAACAGTCGAAGTGCATGCAGCTGCCGGATATCCGGTTCGGACTCGCGCAAGGAACCGCCGTCAGGTGCCGAGAAACGATCGTCGTCGCGATGCTGTCGCAGCTGCTCCCGGCACTTGTTCCAGGCCTTGTGGGCCCGCTTGAGCAAGACCGGGTCAGCGTCTTCCAGCACACGCAGCAAGGCCTCCATCTCACCCAGGTAAGTGCGCGCGAAACGCGGATCGTGCTGACAGATATCCCGGCAGTTGTCGATCAGGTCGGCCAGTTTCACGGTCTTCGCGCGTACCGAGGCACGCGCCGTATGTTCCCGATCGATGGCCTTGCGCACGGCGCGGTTGCCGTCGCTCGGCTTGCTGACATCGGTGAGGTCCGACACCAGCGCAGCGATTTCCGGGCCAAACTCATCCTCGATATCGCGGAAGGTCGCCGGCGTGTCCTCGACCGTATCGTGCAGCCAGGCCGCGGCGATCATCTCGGGGTCGTCGCTGACCTCGGCGACCAGCGCAGCGACACTGCGCAGATGCACGTCGTACGGCTGCCCGGAGTACTTGCGGCGCTGATCGATCCGGGCATGGGCCAGCGTGGCATAGGCGCTGGCGCGTTGGATCAGATCTTCCATGCCGCGTGCCCCCTAACTGCGCCGTTCAGGCCTTTTTCGCCGCCGCAAACGCGGCCGCGAGGGCGCCTTGCGGTGCCACCGTTTGATCCCGCTGCGGACCGCTGGACTCCGTTCGGCGGGTCCGATCCCGCGGCCCCGGCTTCGTTCTGGGCTGTCCCGGCTCGTCGCTGAGGCGCATCGA
>CBDTXT010000485.1:0-2165 GCA_965364465.1 uncultured Chromatiaceae bacterium | reverse complement strand
CCGAGGGTGTTCCCTTCCGGTCCTGCGATTTCGCAGACGGCGGGTCATATGGATTTCCGGATGACGAAGGATGTGCCAGCCACGCCCGACAAGCTCCATCCCTTCGAGACCGCCGACATGTTCTACATCGCGGATGGCGTCCCCGAAGTGCTCAAGCGCGTGCGGGAAAACCTGATGCAGGGGGCGACGCAGATCAAGCTGATGGCGGGGGGCGGCGTGACCTCGAGCTACGACCCCATCCACACCCAGCAGTACACCAAGGCCGAACTTGAGGCCGCAGTCGAAGCCGCCGAGAACTGGGGAACCTATGTGTTGACCCACGCAATCAACGACAACGCGGTCAATCATTCCCTCGACGCCGGCGTGAAAAGCATTGAGCACGGCCATATGTCCACGCGCGAGACCCTGCAGCGTATCAAGGATGCGGATGCCTGGCTCAGCATACAGCCCTTCCTCGACGATGAAGACGCCCCGGATCTGAACGCCTTTCAAAAAGAGAAGTACATGTCCGTCGTCAAAGGAACGGATTTCGTCTATCGGACGGGCAAGGAACTGGGCGTGAAGATCGCCTTCGGCACCGACACGCTCTTCAGCGCCGACCTGGCCAAACGGCAGGGGGCGCAGCTGGCAAAGTTGCAGAAGTGGTTCACCCCCTTCGAGGCCCTCAAGATGGCCACCTGCGACAATGCGGAACTGTTGAAGCTTTCCGGGAACCTGACACCCTATCCCTTGGGTCCGTTGGGTGTGATCGAAGAGGGGGCCTATGCCGATATGATCCTGGTCAAGGGCAACCCGCTGGAAAATCTCGACCTGGTCGGCGATCCTGTTGAGAATTTCGATCTGATCATGAAAGACGGTGTCATTTACAAGAACGCGCTGAACTGAATCTCAGGGTGGGGCGCGCACCCGGGTTGCGCCCTGCCCCGCCCTTTGTAGCCGCGCCTGCAGCACAGCCTGTGACCGGCACGACTTCCCATCTGATCTGGATCGATTCCCACCCAAACAATTCATGATCGTCATACGCATTCGGCTGTGGCACCCGATGCCGCCTGAAAAACACGCTGCGCCACGCACGAGCTGCCCAGGTGTCGGCCCTATTCAGACCTGACAAGTACTGATGAATCTCCGTAACATCCTGAGATCTCCGCTGCTGCATTTCTTTCTCTTGGGCGGACTAGCCTTCGTGCTCTACGACGCGCTGAACCCTGCGCCGTCGCACGTGCCACGACCCAATGCGCTGGTGCTTACCGAGTCTGACGCGAGACGTCTCGCGCAAAGCTTCACCGCCTCGCGGAATCGGCCGCCCACCGTCGAAGAGCTGACCGCGCTGATGCGCGACTGGAGCATCGAGGAGGTGATGGTGCGCGAGGCACGGGCTCTCGGCCTCGACCGAGGCGACGCGGTTGTGCGCGACCGGTTGCGGACCAAGCTCGAATTCATCGCCGACGCGCCGATGATGGCGGCGGAACCCGACGACGCCGAGTTGTCGCGTTTCTATGACGAGAACGCCGCTGATTTCACCCTCGCTCGGGAGATCAGCTTCGAGCAGGTCCTGTTACCGGAGGATGCCCCCCAATCTGAGATCGAGGCACTGCGCGCCGAACTGGAGGCAGGTGCCGATCCGGCCAAGATGATTATCGGACAAGTGCTGCCGCCGAAGATCGAAAACGTACCCCTCTCGGCGGTCGGAAGGATTTTCGGCGCCGGCTTCGACGATGCGATCGCGAACCTGCCGCTCGACAGCTGGGCGGGCCCAATCCCAAGCGGATACGGCCAGCACCTCGTGCGGATCGAGACCCTCGGCGAGCCCGCGGTTCCGCCGCTGGATAGCGTGCGCGACAGAGTTGTCGCCGCATGGCGCATTGCGCAGTTGGCCAGGCTGCGTAATGACTTTGCCCGAGCACTACTCGAACGCTACACGATCGAGTTCCCCGACCCGGCCGCGGTGCTGGGCCAATGAAACGGCTCGCCTCGATGTTGCTGTGTCTTGGCGTGACGCTACTGCCGCTGGTCGCCGTCGCCCATGAGCTCGATCCTGGGTACCTGGAGCTTGCGGTACAACAGGAGCGGCAATGGCATGTCAGGTTCCGAGTCCCCGACGTGAGCGGCCTGCCGATGTCGCTGAGGGCACAGCTGCCCGAGGGCTGCGTAGATAGCGGGCGGCC
>CBDTXT010000484.1:0-2218 GCA_965364465.1 uncultured Chromatiaceae bacterium | reverse complement strand
TCAGGGTGGTCGAGAAGACATGGCTGCCGTCCCCACGAGCCACGAAGTAGAGGCTTTTTCCCGCCGCCGGCTGGACTGCGGCCAGCAGCGCGTCGCGGCCAGGCATGCAAATCGGCGTCGGCGGCAGACCCGCTCTTACATAGGTGTTGTAAGGCGTATCCTTGCGCAAATCCTTGCGGCGGATGTTGCCGTCGAAACTTGCTCCCATGCCGTAAATCACGGTTGGATCCGTCTGCAGTCTCATACCCTTGCGCAAGCGCCGCGCGAATACGCCGGCAATCTCAGCGCGTTCGTCTGCCTGCCCGGTCTCCTTCTCCACGATCGAAGCGAGAATCAGTGCCTCGTAGGGGCTTTTGAGTGGGAGGTCGTCGGCACGCTTCTCCCAGGCCATCCTCAGCTCGTCATCCATCGTGCGCAGTGCGCGGCGCAGGAACGCGAGGGCGCTCAGCCCACGCGGAAACTGGTAGGTGTCCGGGAAGAAACGCCCCTCGGGATGCTCGCCCGGGAGGCCGAGCCGCTCCATCAGTTCGGCATCGTCCACGCCTTCGAGGGTTTGTTCCAACGACGCGTGTGCGGCTATCGCGGCCCGCACCTGCCGTATGTTCCACCCCTCTAGCAGGGTTAGGCTGTAGGTCACGGACTTTCCGGAGACCAGCAGGGCCAGCAGCGTGTCCGGCAACAGATCGTCGCTCAGTCGATATTCGCCGGCGCGGATAAGTTGAGCCTGGCCGGTATAGCGCCCATACCATTGGAGATACCGCGCGTTGGGCAGCATCCCTGCGTCCTCGAGGTCGCGCGCAACCCTTCCCAGCGTCGCACCTCTTGGAACCTCGTAGATCACACTGCCGTGCGGGATGCGCAGCGGTGTTTGGAGAAAACTCTGGTACTCCATCCATGCCCAGCCGGCCAGCAGGCTGACTGCCAGAATCAATAAACCGGCCAGCTTATTCATAATCCCGCGCCTCCGCGCCCGGACGATGACATTGCCGGCGGGTATGTTCCATCAACGGGTGTTCGCTGAGCGAGGTGTCGTAGCTTGTAGATTCGAAGCAACCAACCCTAACGACACCGATCAAGGAATTGGTCAGATAGACGGCATCCGCCCGGTGGAGTTCGTCGGGCGGCATCGATGACTCCTGGACCCGAAAGCCATTACGACCCGCGAGTTCCAGCGCCAGACGCCTCACGACACCGACAACGCCTGCACGTTCGATCGCCGGCGTACGCAGCGCATCGCCCGATTGGACAAAGAGATTGCTCATGGTCCCGCAAGACACGTTTCCGTCCTGATCGAGCATCAGCCCCTCGTCGATTGAGGGGTCTTCCCACTCGGCGCGCGCCAGAACCTGATCGAGGCGGTTGAGGTGCTTGATCTGGGCGAGTGTCGGATTGTCACTCAAGCGGTGCTTGCATTGGCGGACCGTCCAGACAGCCCCTGCGACAGCCCCTGCCCAGTCGAAAACTCGCAGCAGTCGTCGCGGCCTCAGCGAAGCCGGGCGCAGGTAGCCGCGCGCCGACCTGCCCGCCGTCCAGTAGAGCTTGAGTATCGCAAGTGCCCGGCCTGAACACAGTTGCTGGGATTCGGCTTTGAAGCGCTCCAAATCCGGCAGTGGAAGGCGCAGACGCTGACAGCCCAGCGCCAGTCGCTCGCAGTGCAGGTCCCAAAGACAAGGCTGACCGTCTACAACCGCGATGGTTTCGAAAAGGCCGTCACCGAACTGGAATGCCCGCTCGCTCAGCCAATCACCGGCCACAGCAACACCGTCGATGAGTACTTCGTCCGGCATCAGGCCGAGCGACCGCCGACAGCGGCGGCCACTAGTCGGTGAAGCGGCGGAATACCAGGGTCCCGTTTGTCCCGCCGAACCCGAACGAGTTCGAGATCGCGACATCGACCTTCGATTCACGCGCTTCATGCGGGACATAGTCCAGATCGCACTGATCGTCGGGATTGTCCAGGTTGATCGTAGGAGGCATCACCTGGTCGCGCACCGAGAGCACGGTGAAGAGCGCCTCCGCGCCACCGGCGGCGCCCAGCATATGACCGGTCATCGACTTGGTTGAACTCACCGCCAGCCTGCCGGCATGGTCACCGAACGCAACCTTGACCGCCAGGGTCTCCGCCACGTCGCCGGCGGGCGTCGAGGTCCCATGCGCATTGATATAATCGACCTGGTCGGGGTTCACTCCGGCGTCTTCCAGCGCGAGCCGCATGCAG
>CBDTXT010000483.1:0-2220 GCA_965364465.1 uncultured Chromatiaceae bacterium | reverse complement strand
TTCGCCCGGTTTGCCCAGGAGACCGGCGATGCTCGATGAAGCCACCCGCAGCGCTATCCTGCGCCTGCGCGACCAGGGGCACGGCAGCCGTACCATCGCCCGCGCCTTAGGCGTCAGCCGCGAGGCGGTACGCGCGGTCATCCGCAGTGGCACGGCCACGGTGCCGGAGATCGAACGGGACGAACGGCCGGCCGCCTTTCACGACACCATCGTCGCGTTGCATACCCGCTACCGCGGTCACCTGGGCCGAGTGCACGCCGATCTGCTCGACCAGCAGGCCGACTTTTCCTACTCGGCCTTGACCGCCTATTGCCGCCGCCACAGCATCGGCTATACGCCCAAACCCCCGGCCGGCCGCTATCATTTCGCGCCGGGCGAGGAGATGCAGCACGACACCTCGCCCCACCGCGCGCGCATCGGCGGGGTCACCCCCCGGGTGCAGACTGCCTCGCTGGTGCTGTGCTACTCGCGGCTGCTCTTCTTTGCTCATTTTCCGCGCTTCACCCGCTTCGAGTGCAAGGCCTTCCTGGCGATGGCGCTGGACTACTTCGGCGGTGCCGCGGCGCGCTGTATGGTCGACAATACCAGCGTCATCGTCGCCAGCGGGCGCGGCGCCAGCATGGTGCCAGCACCGGAGATGGCCGCGTTTGGGACGCGGTACGGTTTCGTCTTCGCCGCCCACGAGATCGGCGACGCCAATCGCTCCGCGCGGGTCGAGGCCCCGTTTGCCCGCATCGAACGGGCCTTCCTGACCGGCGCCGAATTCGCCGACTGGGACGCACTGAATCAACGCGCCCGCCAGACCTGCGACGACTGGAACGAACGGATCTCCAACAAGCTGCGTACCTCCCGGCGGGCCTTGTGGGCGCAGGAGCGTACCGCCCTCAAAGCGCTGCCGCTGCACGTGCCCGCGGTCTACCGGCTGCACAGCCGCACAGTCGATGCCGAGGGCTATGTCCATCTCAACCGCGTCCGCTACTCGGTCCCCTGGCGCTTGATCGGCCGCACCCTGGAGCTGCGCGAGACCCTCGAGCGCGTCGATGTCTATCACGGCCCGCGCCGCGTGGCCAGCCACCGGCACCTCGCCGGGCCGCCGGATACCCGCGTCACCGATCCCGCCCATCGCCCGCCGCGGGGCCGGCGCAAGGCACAGACACCGTCTCCAGAGGAGGTCGACATCCTGAACCGGGTGCCGGCACTGGCTGCCTATCTGCCGGCATTCAAACGCCACCATCGCCGTACCGGGGCGGCCCTGCGGCGCCTGCAACGCCTACTGCACACCTATCCCAGTGACGCGACAGCCACCGCACTCGCGCGGGCCGCCGACTACGGCCTATTTGATCTCGACCGGATCGAGGCGTTGATCCTCAAGACCGTCGCCGGTGACTTCTTCCTGCTACCAGAGGATGACCATGACTGAGGAACTCGAACAACTGCTGCACAACCTACGCCTGCACACCGTCGCCGAACGCTTCGATGCCCACCTCGCCCAGGCCGAGGCCGACGGCCTGCCGGTGGCCAAGCTCTTCGCCGCGCTGCTGCGCGACGAGTGGCACGCCCGCCAGGATCAGGCCACCAAGCGCCGCATCCAGCGTGCCCGCCTGCCCGAGACCTGGACGATCGAATCCTTCCCGTTCAAACAACAGACCGGCGTCGACTGCCGCCGCATCCGCACCCTGGCCGAGCTCGATTTCGTCCCCAAGGCCGAAAACATCGTCTTCATCGGCCCGACCGGCGTCGGTAAGACCGGACTGGCCTCGGGCCTGCTGCTAAAAGCCCTGCAGAACGGCTATCGCGGCCTGTTCATCCGCGCCCAGGATCTGTTCGACGAGATGTATGCCTCGCTGGCCGATCGCTCCTCGCGCAAGCTGCTCAACCAACTCGTGCGCGTGGATCTGTTGCTGATCGACGAACTCGGCTACCTCAATCTCCGGCCCGAGCAGATCAACATCTTTTTCAAGCTGATGGAAGAGCGACACCACCAACGACCCACGCTGATCACGACCAACCTCGACTACATGTCATGGCCCGACTTCCTCGGCAACCAGGCCCTCACCGAGGCCTTGCTCAGTCGGATCCGCGAACGCTGCCACACCATCCGCATCGACGGGCCCTGCCTGCGCGCCCAGCAGGGCTGAGTCTCATCACATCACCGCCGTCGGCATCGCAACAACGACGGCGGCCTTCAACTCATCCCCCCTGCGCCAAGCGCTGCACCTC
>CBDTXT010000482.1:0-2223 GCA_965364465.1 uncultured Chromatiaceae bacterium | reverse complement strand
CTCGATACACGACATCTCACAGTCGAGGACCGCGTCGCTAAGCACCTTGACCGCCTCGGGTCTCGGGAAACTCTTGCGCCAGGCCAATGCCACGACGCGCGACGGGGCGTCGTGATCGAACCGGCGAATGCTCAACAGGCGCTCGGAGAAGCGGTCCGCGCCAGCGGCGGAACATGGCAGTATGGTCACACCCAGTCCACTCGCGACCATGTACCGGATGGTTTCCAGGGATCCACCCTCGAGGGTCTGCACCGGGCTGCCCTCGGTGGCACTACGATGCATACAGTCGGGACAGACCTCCAGGACCTGGTCGCGGAAACAATGCCCGGGCCCGAGCAGCAGGACGTCCTCGTGCTTCAGGTCGGCCACCGCGAACTCCGACTTCTGGTTCAGCGGGTGACTGCTCGGCAACAACAGCACGAACGACTCGCGGTACAGCGGCAGGGTAGACACACCGGGCTCGGCGAAGGGCAGCGAGATCAGGATCACGTCCAGTTCCCCGCGCTTGAGCTTTTCTGCGAGGTTGGCGGTGTAGTTCTCCTCGATCACCAGCGGCATCCTCGGTGCGCGTTCGGCGAGGCTGGGGATCAGGTGTGGTAACAGGTAGGGGCCGATGGTGTAGATTGCACCGAGTCGCAGCGCCCCGTCGAGCTGATCCTGTCCCTGGCGCGCGATCTGGCGGATACTGCCCGCCTCTTCCAAAACGCGCTGCGCCTGCTCGACGATCCGTTGCCCCACCGGCGTCACGCTGACCTCGCCCTTGCGCCGCTCGAAAAGGCTGACACCGAGTTCCTCCTCGAGCTTCTTGACCGCGACACTGAGCGTGGGCTGGCTGATGAAGCAGGCCTCCGCGGCATGACCGAAGTGCCGCTCCCGGGCGACGGCAACGATGTACCTCAGCTCGTTCAGGGTCATAAGCGGGTGAAATTGCTCACAAATACCAACCAAAATGCGGGCGGGCACGTTTCTGCACCCGAATCTATGGGCTACTATAACCCGAATATCCGCAGCTCAGCCCCTGGTCGGGCCACCGCGACTAATGACGTCAAGCATCATCGGCTCCACCACCGACATCAACCTGCGCAAGGCGGATTTCCCCGCCGGGACGTTGCGCGCCCTGCAGCTGACGGATACCCACCTTTACGCCGATCCGCTCGGGACACTGCTCGGCATGAACACGCTGCAATCCCTGCAGCAGGTGATCACGCACTTCCGCGACGTCCACTGGCCACTGGACATGCTGTTGGCGACCGGCGACCTGGTGCATGACGCCAGCCCGCGAGGCTATGTGAAGATCGCTGAGATGCTGTCCGGGTTCGACGTGCCGGTGTTGTGCCTGCCGGGAAACCACGATGCACCGGCTGCGATGCGTCGTCACCTGCGCGCCGATCGGGTCTCGACGGACCCGGTCATGGACTGCGGGGCCTGGCGGTTCGTCATGCTCGATTCAGTGGTACCCGGCGCGGAGGGCGGCCACCTCGCGGAAGACCAGCTCGAACTGTTGGACGAGGCGCTGGCGACGAGCGACCGCCACGTGCTGGTCTGCATGCATCATCAACCGGTCGATGTCGGCAGCGACTGGATCGACAGCATGGCCATCGACAATCCCGATCCGCTGTTCAAGATCATCGATCGCCACCACAACGTGCGCGGTGTGCTTTGGGGCCATGTCCACCAGACCTTCGAGGCACGCCGCGGCCAGGTGCGCCTGATGTCGTCGCCGTCAACCTGCGTCCAGTTTGCACCCAGACAGAAAGACTTCCGGGTGGACGAGGAGCCGCCCGGGTTCCGGCTGCTGGCCCTGCTGCCCAGTGGCATGATTCGCAGCGAGGTTGTGCGGGTCGACGAGATCCCGCGCGGACTCGAGTTCGCCTCGTCCGGCTACTAGTGGCTCAAGTCGATCGGAGCAGGCAGTGACCCGAACTCATCGCTGGATCCACCCAGGCTGCCGCGCTGCGCTGCTGCTGTCGGCCGGCTGCCTGCTGCCGCCCGCGGACGGTGCCGCGGCGCCACCCGGCTACCCACCGCCACCCGGCTCGTACGACAGCGAAGCCCCGGCGGCACCGCACCCGTCCGCACCGGACCGGGGCGCGCAAAGTCCCGCGGCGCCGGCGAGAACGGGCCAGGCGACTCGCCCCGCGCCCTACCGTCCGGCGACCACGCCCGGCGGCTGGCCCAAAGCCGCCGCGCCGGCCCTTGGCCCAGAGACGCATCGCGACGCTA
>CBDTXT010000481.1:0-2261 GCA_965364465.1 uncultured Chromatiaceae bacterium | reverse complement strand
GGCCAAGTAGCGGGGCTCTGAGAGTAACCGAACTTACCAAGCAGCCCACTAGGGATTTGAACGCAAACGCTATTGGAGAAAGATCATGGACGGACTACGCACTTGCCTCGGAGCAGTTCTGCTCACCGTATTCACTCACGAAGCGGCGGCCTTCGAGCAATACAATCAGGTGTTCTTTCAGGCACCCGGATGGCAGGGCGGATCGGTATTCTCGGCCGCCTTCTACGTTGAACAGCGGCAGTGGCCGGTCGGTTACGGGATCAGGCTCCACCTGCCAAATCGCAGAACAGCGGCTATTCGAGTCAGCGCGGAGGGCAACAGTCTCCTCATCGACAGCGAGGGTCGAGAGCAGCTGGCGCCCGAGGGCGCCTTCGGGCCGGTGTTCACGCAGTTCGGCAGCTACAGCCAGCGCCTGGTTCTGCCACTGGATGCCGATGTCGGCCGGATGGAACTCACAAATCGTGGTGGCATTGTCGAAATCTTCATTCCGAGAAGGCGTCAATGATCGGCAGGGACCGGTCGTGACCCGCGGCATCCGTTGGTTGTCGGAATGAAACAAGGACTACGAAACTTTCCAGTATTCCAGCAGCTTTCCGCGGATTCGCAGCGGGCTTCGCCGGCCGGGCGGCGCGATTGGCCGCATCACTTCGGGGTCCTCGTTGCCGAACTTTCGATTGTTTCAGGCGCTGCTGCCTGAGTCAGCGACGTTCCGCATCGAGCAGACGTCCGCTATCGGGCGAGGCGTCAACACGCTGGGTTTGGTGGCCCGACTGCCTGCTTCTAAAGGGTTGTCCGATGCCTGCCATCAGCCGTCGATGCCGGTGTCCGGCAGGCCGACGCCTGGGTTGAGGATGTTGTCGGGATCGAACTGGCGTTTGATCGCGGCCATCAGCTGCAGGCTGGTCCGGTCCAGCTCGCGGTCGACGAACTGGCGTTTTACCCAGCCGATGCCATGTTCACCTGACAGGCTGCCGTCGAGCGAGAGTACCAGATCGAACACAGCATCCAGGCACGGGTCCGCTGCCGCCATCTGTTCGGGGTCGTCCGGGTCGACCAGCAGGTTGACGTGAATGTTGCCGTTGCCGGCATGGCCGAAGTTCACGATCTTGACGCCGAACTCCCCCGACAGGCGCTCCAGGCCCCCGACCAGGTCCGGGATGCGCGAGACCGGCACCACGACATCTTCGTTGATCTTCTTCGGCGCCACGTTGCGCAGTGCCGGCGACAGGGCCTTGCGTGTCTGCCAGAGTCGCTCCACCGCATCGGCGGTATCCGCGACATCGATCTGCAGGCAGCCGGCAAGCCGCGCAGCGGCGGACACCTGCGCCACACTCGCCTCGATGCCGGCCAGTGGGCCGTCGACCTCGATCATCAGCAGCGCGCCTGCGTCGCCTGGCAGTCCGAGGTCCGCGTAGTCCCGCACCATCGCGATAGCGGTGCCGTCCATGAACTCCAGCGCGCACGGGGTGACCGGCTGCGCCATGATGCGCGAAACGGCCTCCGCGGCACTGTGGATGTCGCGATAGATCGCCTGCAGGGTCCGTTTGGCCTCGGCCAGCGGGGTCAGTTTCAGGGTGGCCTCGGTGATGATCGCGAGCGTGCCCTCCGAGCCGATCAGTAGCCGGGTGAGATCGTAACCGACCACCCCCTTGGTGGTGGCGACGCCGGTCTTGAACAGATCGCCGCGGCCGGTGACGGCACGCAGGCCGAGGGTGTTCTCGCGTGGCGTGCCGTACTTCACTGCGCGCGGGCCCGCGGAATTGTAGGCGAGGTTGCCGCCGATCGTGCAGACGGCGGCACTGGTCGGATCCGGCGGCCAGAAAAAGCCATGCCGCCCCGCTGCCTGCTGCAACTCCTGGTTGGTGAATCCGGGCGAGACCCGGGCCAGACGGTTGGCCGGGTCGATCGCCAACTCGGATCGCATCTTTTCCATGGACAACACGATTCCGCCACGCAAAGGCACGCTCGCCGCGGTCGTCCCGGTGCCGCGCCCGCGCGTGACGAGCGGGACGCGATGCTCGCGGCACAGACCGATCAGTTCGCCGATCTGTGCTGCCTCTCGAGCAAAACATACGGCCTGCGGCAGGGCCTGCCGTCGGCTGTTGTCGTAGCCATAGGCCCAGCAGTCCCCGGGCGCTGTAAGCAGATCCTCCGCATCGAACAGCTGGCGCAGCGCGCCGAGCATCGCGGCGGGCAGCCTGACCGCTTGGCCAGGCCCGTTATTGGTCGATGTACTCAAAAAGCTTCACCACGCGTTTCAC
>CBDTXT010000480.1:0-2294 GCA_965364465.1 uncultured Chromatiaceae bacterium | reverse complement strand
CGCCGACGGCCACGGACATGTGGTAGTCCAGCAAATACAGCAGCCAGATGCCGCCGATCAGGGCGGTAGGCAGGGTGCCCATAATGATGAGCACCTCGGTCATGTTGCGGAAATTCAGATACAGCAGCAGGATGATGGTCACCAGGGTGATCGGCACGACAACGGACAGCCGTGCCTTGGCCCGTTCCATGTATTCGTATTGTCCGGACCAGTTCACCGAATACCCTGCCGGCAGATCGACCTGCTCGGCGACGACCCGTTTCGCTTCGGCCACGTATGTCCCCAGGTCCACACCCTCGATGTCAACGAAAATCCAGCCATTCAGGCGGGCGTTCTCGCTCTTGATCATCGGCGGACCGCCCTCTACCCGGATATCCGCCCCCGCCGATAGCGGGATCTGCTTTCCTTTCGGCGTAACCACGGCAAGGTCTTTCAGTTTCTCTACCGAGTCCCGTGCTCCCTGGGGATAGCGCACATTGACCGGATAGCGCTCCAGCCCTTCGACCGTTTCCGTAACATTCATGCCGCCGATCGCGGTGCGCACGATGTCCTGCACGTCGTCGATGTTCAGCCCATACCGCGAAGCCTGGTCGCGCAGTATGTCGACGGTGACGTAACGCCCCCCGGCCACGCGCTCGGAAAACGCCGAAGCGGTGCCCGGCACCTGCTTGAGGACGCCTTCGACGTCCTGTCCTATCTGCTGAATCACCTGCAGGTCGGGACCGGCGATCTTGACCCCTACCGGGGTCTTGATACCGGTCGCCAGCATGTCGATGCGGGTCTTGATCGGCCACACCCAGGCGTTGGTGAGTCCGGGAAGCTGGACGCGCTGATTCAGTTCCCGCTTGATGTCTTCGATCGTAACTCCCTCTCGCCACTCATCTTCTGGCTTGAGTTGGATCACCGTCTCGATCATGGTCAGCGGCGCCGGGTCGGTCGCCGTCTCCGCGCGGCCGATCTTGCCGAATACGGTCTTGACCTCAGGCACGGTGCGGATCAGCTTGTCGGTCTGCTGCAGCAGTTCCTGGGCCTTGCCGATGGAAATGCCCGGAAAGGTGGTCGGCATGTACATCAGGTCCCCTTCGTTGAGATCCGGCATGAATTCGGACCCCAGCTTGTTCGCCGGCCAGAAGCCGACAATCACCAGAACCAGAGTGACCAGCACGACACGCCAGGGGTGCCCGGTAATCTGCCTGATCAAGGGACGGTAAGCCCAGATCAAGACGCGGTTCAGCGGGTTTTTGTGCTCCGCGATGATCTTCCCGCGGATGAAATAGCCCATCAGCACCGGCACCAGGGTAATGGAAAGGCCCGCTGCCGCCGCCATCGCGTAGGTTTTGGTGAACGCCAGTGGCGCGAACAGCCTGCCCTCCTGCGCCTGCAGCGTGAACACCGGCAGAAAGCTGAGGGTGATGATCAACAGGGAAAAGAACAGGGGCGGCCCTACTTCGACCGCCGCCTCGGTCACGACCGACCAGTGCGCCTTGCTGTCATAGGACGGGTCTTCCATCTTTTTGTGTACGGTTTCGATCATGACGATGGCCGCATCGACCATGGCGCCAATGGCGATCGCGATGCCGCCCAGCGACATGATGTTGGCGTTGAGGCCCTGTGCGCTCATCACCAGGAAGGCCGCCAGGATTCCCAGCGGCAGACTCAGGATGACCACCAGCGACGAGCGCAGGTGAAACAGGAAGACGAGACAGACCAGCGCAACCACGACGAATTCCTCGACCAGCTTATGCTGCAGCGTCTTTACGGCGCGATTGATCAACGTGGAGCGATCATAGGTCTCGACGATTTCCACCCCGTCGGGCAGGCTTCTTTGCAGTTCGGCCAGCTTGGCCTTGACTCCTTCGATGGTCGTCCGGGCATTTTCGCCAAAGCGCATGACGATAACGCCGCCCACGACCTCCCCCTCGCCGTTGAGTTCGGCGATGCCACGTCGCATCTGGGGTCCCAGCCGTATGTCGGCCACGTCCTGGAGCCTGATGGGCGTCCCGTTCTGGTTCATCCCGAGCGGAATGGCGCCCAGGTCGTCGATCGATTGCAGATAGCCGGTGGCCCGGATCATATATTCGGCTTCACCCATCTCGATGACCGAGCCGCCGACTTCCCGGTTTCCGCGCTGGATCGCGTCGCGGATCCTGGTTAAAGGCAGGCCGTAGGCGCGGAGCGAGTCGGGGTCTACCACCACCTGGTACTGGCGGACCATGCCGCCGATCGTGGCCACTTCCGCCACGCCAGGCACGGTCTGCAACTCGTACTTCAGGAACCAGTCCTGGATCGATCGA
>CBDTXT010000479.1:0-2312 GCA_965364465.1 uncultured Chromatiaceae bacterium | reverse complement strand
AGCAGCCCACTAGCCACGTCCACATCCCCGCCATCGGTGCGGTTCCCACGTCACCTCACCCTCCCATACAAGAGTCGAATAGCATTTATCTACAGGTCACCCAAGATCACACAACGCCGTCGGGGACGCTCTCGCAGCAAGACGCGAGGTGCATCAGGGGCTGGGCTCCACCAGGCCCGCGCGAATGGCGAATTTCACCAGGCCGGGTAGGGTGCGGATCTGGAGTTTCATCATGATACGGCTGCGATAGGTCTCCACGGTTCGGTCGCTGATGCCGAGCGCCTTGGCGATATCCTTGGTTCGGTGCCCCTCGGCAAGCAGACGCAGCACCTCCAACTCGCGCTGACTGAGGCTTTCTTTGTCGAGCAGGATGCTGCGGTTGTCCGCGACCGGTTCGGATCGCTCCGCGGAGGGGCTGAGGAAGCGCTCTCCCCGCAGCACCGCGGCCACGGCGGCAACCAAGTCCTCCATTGCCTCGTTCTTGAGCACATAGGCCGATGCGCCGGCCGCGAACATCTGCTCCCGATACTGAATGTCGCCATAGGTCGACAGCGCGATGACTGCCGTCGTCGGTGACACCGCCTTGATCTCCCGTGCCGCTTGTATCCCGTTCATCCCCGGCATCTCGACGTCGAGCAGGGCGATCCGCGGCTGTTTGGCTTCGGCCAGCCGCACCGCCGTCTCGCCGTCCTCGGCCTCACCGACGAGCTCCCAATCGGGCTGCTCGTGGATCAGCAGCGCAAGACCCTGGCGCACCAGGGTATGGTCGTCGGCCAGCAACAAGGTGATGCTCATGTGTCGTCCCGGTCTGCAAGTCGATGGCTTGCCGTGGTCGAAGAGATGCCGGGCGCCCTATTCGATGGCTGCGGTACCGCCGTCACCTGGGCCCGCGTACCCTGGGCGTCCGAGGTGATGGCAAGCTCGCCGCCCCAGGGCTTCAGCCGCTCGCGGATACCGAACAGGCCATAGCCACCCGGTTTGCCGGGTACCTGCAACTCTGGATGACCGGCCAGGCCCTTGCCGTTGTCGCTGACGGTGAGCGTGACCCTGCCGGCGCCAAAGTCCAGCTCCACCAGCCCGCGCGTCGCCGCCGCATGCTTGAGCAGGTTGTAGACGAACTCCCGCGCACATTGGAACAGGATCACGGCCAGGTCCGGCCCGAGCGCCAGCACCGGCCCGGACTCCCGATAACGTAGATCGAGATCGAAGCGTTGTTCGATATGTGCGACGAACCAGCGCAACGCCGCCCCCAACCCCTCCCGATAGAGGAGCGGCGGACTGAGTTCGAACTGCAGCGTGCGCAGCTCCGAAAGGGCGTCGCGCATCAGCTCGGTGGCCACGCCCAGCAACCGATCCGATTCCGCGTCGCGATAGCGCACGGCGGATGCGATCTGAATCTGGGCCAGGGTCAGCTTTTGCATTGGGCTGTCGTGCAATTCTCCAGCAAGGCGCTTCTTCTCGCGCTCTTCCACCAGCGAGATCTCAATCGCCAGGCGGCGCAGCCCCGCGTTCGCCTCCTGCAGCCGGGCGTTTGCTTGTTTCAACTCACCGGTGCGCTGCGCCAGCGCCGATTTCTGCTCGCGGGTCAGTCGTCCGAGAGTGGCATGGGTGCGCACCCGCGCCAGCAGCACCGCGGCGTCGAACGGCTTCAGGACATAGTCAGAGCCGCCGGCCTCGAAGGCGCGCACGATGGTCTCGCGATCGTCCTTGCCGGTGAGGAACACCACCGGTATCGCGGCCATGCCGGGGCGGGACTTCAGTCGGCGACAGACCTCGATGCCGTCCATGCCGTTCGGCATCAGGATATCGAGCAGCAGCAGGTCGGGCGGTGTCCCGTCGGCGAGGCATTCCAAGGTCTCCAGCGCCCGTTCGCCGCTCTCGGCCACATGCACCTGATAACCCTCCGCGGCCAGCAAGCGGCCCAGGAAGCGGATGTTGTCAGGCTCGTCATCCACGACCAGGACCTGTGCCCCAGTCGGGATCGGGCTCGGATTCGGTATGGATCGATTCATTGCTCTGGCTCCCTCGGCGATTCTCCCGCGTTCGGCCCCGCTGCGCGGGCCCTGTCTCCGCTCGCGATCAGCCGCCGCAAGCCGACGATGTCGAAGGCGTCCGCCAGGCTGGACAGATGCCGCGCCAACGCCGGGCAGCAGTCGTCGCGGGCCAGCGCCTGCGCCAAGGTGCTGATGCCGGTGACGTTGCCGGTACGCACCAGGCTGACCAGCTCCGCCAGCCGTGCCGGTGGTAGCGACCCGCCCTCAGCCGAGCAATCTTCCGCGGCCCGCGGCGCGGAACGGGTCCAAGTCAGGGGC
>CBDTXT010000478.1:0-2335 GCA_965364465.1 uncultured Chromatiaceae bacterium | reverse complement strand
GGTCTGCACGCTGCTGCTTGCCTGCAGCTCGAGCTGGCGCGCGCCGGTCGAGTCGCGCGGCAGTCGCGCCGCGAATCCGCCGCGACCGGTGATCCGAGGCGACCGCTACCGGGTCCAGTCGGGAGACACCCTTTACGGCATCGCATGGCAGGCCAAGGTCGACTACCGTTCGGTCGCCGCGTGGAACGGCATACGCCCGCCGTATCGCATCTACCCGGGCCAGACCTTGCGACTGCGCCCGCCGCCGGCCCGGCGCGTGCCGCCAAGGGCCCCTGCGCCGACTGCGCAACGCAAACCCAGCACCCAGCAGCAGACCAAGCCGAAGGCCGCCCCCGCACCGCGGCCGAAGGCGGCCAAACCCGCACCGGCCCCCTCCGAGCCTTCGCGCCGCAGCCTGGGCTGGCGCTGGCCGGTGCAGGGAAAAGTCGTGTCGCGCTTCAAGGCTGGCGATCCGCTGCGCAACGGCATAAAGATCGCCGGGCGCAGCGGTGACAGCATCCGTGCCGCCGAGAGTGGCAAGGTCGTTTACGGCGGGAGTGGACTGATCGGCTATGGGCGGCTTATCATCGTCAAACACAATGATAAGTATCTGAGTGCCTACGGGCACAACAGATCGATCTTGGTCAAAGAAGGCGACCGGGTCACCAAAGGACAAAAGATCGCAGAGATGGGCGTCGCGAACAACGGCGATGCGCAGCTGCATTTCGAGATCAGGCGTGACGGCAAGCCGGTGGATCCGCTGCGTTTGTTGCCGAGACCCTGAATGTTGAATTCTCCCGCCTGCCGACGGGAGCACGCAGTGAGGGAGGGGGCATGCCCGCTAAGCGCGAGGAATCAGATCCCGAAGCCGAGGACGAAATCGACGACATCGTCGAGGATGTCGGTGCGGAGACGGACGACAGCAAAGCTGTCGGCGTCGTGGATGCGGACACGGTCGAGGTCGATGAGCCGGAAGCCAAGTACGCGGCGGGCGAGATACCCGACAGCCAACTCGACGCGACCCGGCTGTACCTGAACGAGATAGGCTTCTCGAAGCTGCTGACCGCGGAGGAGGAAGTCTACTTCGCACGCCTGGCGCAAAAAGGCGATGCGGCCGCACGGCGCCGCATGATCGAGTGCAACTTGCGCCTGGTGGTGAAGATCGCGCGGCGCTACATGAATCGCGGCCTGGCGCTACTGGATCTGATCGAAGAGGGCAATCTGGGTCTGATCCGTGCGGTCGAGAAGTTCGATCCGGAACGCGGTTTCCGCTTTTCCACCTATGCCACCTGGTGGATTCGCCAGACGATAGAGCGCGCGATCATGAATCAGACGCGCACGATCCGACTGCCGATCCATGTGGTCAAGGAGATCAACGTCTACCTGCGTGCGGCCCGGCAGCTTACCCAGACGCTCGATCATGAGCCGACCGCGGAGGAGATCGCGACCCTGCTCGACCGCCCGATCGACGAGGTCAAGCGCATGCTCGGGCTGAACGAGCGGGTGACCTCGGTCGACACGCCCTACGGCAAGGATGCGGACAAGCCGCTGCTCGACACGATCGCGGACGAAAACGCGACCGACCCGACCGAACACATCCAGGCGGGCGACATCTCAGGGCACCTGGACGACTGGCTGGCCAAGCTGAACGACAAGCAGCGTGAAGTGGTGGAGCGGCGGTTCGGCCTGCACGGCTACGAGAATTCGACGCTGGAGCAGGTCGCGAACGAACTGGGCGTGACCCGCGAGCGCGTGCGCCAGATCCAGATGGATGCACTCAAACGCCTGCGCGGCATCCTCGAACAGGAAGGCTTCTCGATCGATACGATATTCAAGTAGCCACGGCCCGGCAGCGACTATTGACGCAGCGGGCGCGTGGTTTCGTACCGGTCGCTTCGAGTATCCTAGGCCGAAACCTCCCGAGGCCCGACGGCATGAACGATACGAGCAGTAAAGAACGCGAGATTCTGGTGGTGATGCGCAAGGTCCTGGCGCAGATCATCAAGGACACGACGCCGCCGAGTCGCGCGATGAAACACCCGCTGTCCGATCAGACCATCCAGGACGTGCGGCAGTGTCTCGGCCTGATCTCCTTGCGTGAGCGCGAACTCGCCGACGCCGCCGGGATTGCCCAGGAGCGTCCCCATTACACGGACGAAAAACCGGCCGCCGAGGGCGGCTCGAGTAAGCGGAGCGGCAAGGTCGGTAAAGACCGCGACGACGGACCATCCGCCGGCGGCAGATTGTCCACGTCGAGGGCCACCGCGTCGCGGGGGTCGTTGCCGTCTTCGCCCAGCCACACCAGCACGTCGTAGCGGGTCTGGCCATTCTGCTCGAGGTCGAGCTCGACGGTCAC
>CBDTXT010000477.1:0-2338 GCA_965364465.1 uncultured Chromatiaceae bacterium | reverse complement strand
GTCAACCGCGAACGCCTGCGCCTGGCCGGTCTGACCGACAGCCTGACCGGGCTTTACAACCGCCGGCACCTGGAACATCGGCTGGAGCAGGAGGTGACCCGCGCCCAACGGCATGGCCTGGAACTCGCTTGCCTATTCGTGGATGCCGACCATTTCAAACAGATCAACGACCGCCACGGACACGCTGCGGGTGACCAGGTGTTGACCGCGCTGGCCCAGCACCTGCGGTCGCGGCTGCGCGCGAGCGACCTGCCCACCCGTTACGGTGGCGAAGAGTTCGCGGTGCTGTTGCCTCAGACCGATGCGAGCAATGCTTTCAGTCTGGCCTGCGAGATCTGCAGGGACATCGCAAACCAGGACATCACGCTCGACAGTGGCGAGCAATTGCGGATCACGGTGTCGATCGGCGTGGCGGAGCTGGCCCCCGGGCGCGACCGCCCGGCCCGCGCCGCAGGAGAGTCTCTGTTGCGGGCCGCAGACGAGGCGGTTTACGCGGCGAAGCAGGCCGGTCGCAATCAGGTGGTCTGCGCCCGAAACGCCGCCTGAACAACGCCTCGGGGCCAGGGTCCGGCCCTGGGACGGTTTCCGCAAGCCCGTGCCGGGCACGAAAATTTCCATAAGAAATTCTTAATATGCTAAAACTTGTTCTTTAACGAACCGATTGGGGGCACGATCATGCTCAAGAACCTCGGAAAGGTACCGCTTTGGCTGCGGCTTGGCCGGCGGGTCTTCGTATGCGTCGCCAACGAACGGCTGGATGGCCGGCTGCGCGACCGGATCAGGCCCCTGGTCCTGGGCCCGTTTGCATGCTGGTGCGACAAACAACCCGCCGACTGACCCATCTCATCGCTCGCTACCCGCGTGAAAAGGAATCGCGCGCGGACGGGTCTCTCTCGTCGTAAGGGCAGACAATCTGCCTCGAAAATGAACCAGGAGACCCAAGCCATGAAGACCATCATCACCGCAGGCATCCTTGCCATCAGCACCAGCGCCGCCGTCGCCCAACCGTTCGACTTCCAGCGTCAGATCGGCTCGACCGAGTACGTGTTCGACGCGGACACCGTCCATCTGGACTTCGCGCCCGTTGCGCCGAGTCACGCCAATTCGGCTCATGCCGAGCTCATGCTGTCGGCGAATGTCGACGGGATTGCACCGAACGACTTTGACGGCAGCATCGTACCGAGTGGCCCGACGCGCATCAGCCTCTACGAGGTGATGCGCGGCAGCCCCGAGGGCATCGCCTACCGTCTCTATCACGATCGTTATCCGGCAGACGCCGACTGGGACAGGATCGCGCGTGAGCACCGTGCGGGGCAATTGGACAAGGAACTCGCCTCGAAGGACGCGGTCGACGACGATCGCTCCTGAATGCTGGGGCCGGCCGGCATCGCAGGGGACGATACCCCTGCCGGCCCGCACCCGCGGGACATGCCGCTCAACGCTGCTTCGGCAAGATACCGTCCAGGTAAGCCACGCCGCCCAGCGCACGCATCTGTTGCAGGATCCATTCACGCCGCCCGATCAGATAATCCGACGGGGCGTCGACGCGGTAGACCCGTGGATTGGGCAGCACGGCGGCAAGCAGCGCCGCCTGGCCTCGACTGAGGTTCGCCGCGTCGGCGCCGTAGTAGCGCCCGGTGGCAGCGGCCACGCCAAACGTACGATCTCCCATTTCTGCAAAGTTCAGATACATCTCGAGGATTCGCCGCTTCGGCCAGAATGCCTCGATCAGCGCCGTGTACCAGACCTCGAGTCCTTTGCGCAGAAAGCTGCGGCCCTGCCACAGGAACAGGTTACGCGCAGTCTGCTGGCTGATGGTGCTGGCACCACGCAGCCGCCCGCCCTCCAGATGCCGCTCGACGGCGGCGAGGATTTCGGCGGTATCGAACCCCCAGTGGGCAGGGAAGCGCTGATCCTCGGCGGCCACCACGGCCAGGGCCAAATCCGGATCGATCTGCTCGAGCGCCACCCAGCGCTGATGCTGCGGCGCGCCCTCGCTAATCAGGCGCTGTAGCATGACCGCCGAGTAAGGAGGGTGAAGCCAGCGCAGCAGCACTACCAGGGCCAGTGAGGCCACCACGCAGGACAAGAGGAACCAGACGACATACCGGCGCAGGCGCCGCCACGGACGCACTGGCACCCGGCGGGATTTTCGGATCGGCACCCCTGACCTCGAGATTGGGGACAATTTGGGCGATTATCGCGCAGCGGACCGCCCGCTGGCAGGCCCGGCACGCGGGAACCCTCCGTGGCGGACGCGTGATTCTCTGCCGGTGGCGTGCGAGCGAATCCATGTCCGCGCACGCTGCGACACAGCCCACACCTTTGGCGCGGCGGG
>CBDTXT010000476.1:0-2345 GCA_965364465.1 uncultured Chromatiaceae bacterium | reverse complement strand
CCTCGATCGGCTCCCGCTGAGCGTGATGACAGGGTCGCTCGCCACGATCATCGCGACCGTCGCCGGGGTCATCGCATTGCTGGTCATCATCACCTTTTTCGTGACCTCGTCTGATTCGGGATCCTTGGTGATCGACATCATCACCGCGGGCGGCAAGACCGACCCGCCGGTCGCGCAACGCATCTTCTGGGCCGTCACCGAGGGCGCGGTGGCGGCGGCACTGTTGGTGGGTGGCGGGCTGACCGCGCTGCAGACGGCGGCGATCACCACGGGCCTGCCGTTTGCCCTGCTGTTGATGGTGATGATCTACAGCCTGCACAAGGCGCTGTCGCAGGACCACCCCGCGACCCGACAACGCTGACTCGCGCAGCCGGCGGGCACTCGACGATCTCTCTCTGCGTTCGGTGCAGGGTGTCTGCTGCGACGGTGCGCCGATCGCGTCTTCAGCGACGGGTCATCCGGATCGTCCGGGCCGCGCCTGGCCGCGTCAACTGGGTGCCGGTGCCGGCACCCCGGCCAGCGGCGCGAGCGCCTCGGCCAGCCCTTTCAGGGACGCGGCCTGCGCCGGGTCGTCACGCGCCTCGAGCATTGCCGCCTGAAAGCGGAGCTGTTTGATCACCGAGTCGAACGCGCGGGCGCTATTGGGGGTATTGGCCGCGACCTCGCGGTAGCCCTGCAACAAACGCTGCTGGGCGTCGGTCACCGCCCCCTGCGCAACGCAGACTGCCAGCTCCGCGTCCACGACCATGACCGCATCCCAGAAATCGTAGCTGTCCTTGAAACGCCGCCGCGCTGCCGTTTTGCAGCGTTCCGCCGATGCGGCGATCGCCTCCTGGCTTTGTTCGGGTTGCAGCAGCGCTTCCAGCTGCAGGCGATTGAGCATCGCATAGGGATTGAATGCAATGTCGTCGGCAGAGCCCTCCGCCGACCGGTAGGCCTCACACGCCGCTTCGAGCGCGCGGGCAATGGTCGACCAGGCATAGCCGGCGTCCGCGAGGAGTTTGGCCTCTATCTTGTACGCGCTCCCGAGCACGGACTGTCGCTCGGGGTTCGCTTGCGTCACCGGGTCGTCGTCCTCGCTGCCGCCGGCAAGCGCGATCAGCTGATGCAGCCGCTCGATGGCACGCCTGACGCGCTTCAGCGCGGTACCGCGTACACAGCGTCGAAACGCACTGCTTGAGAGTTCGCGTCTGTCGCACACTCGTTCGGCACTGCGTGCCTCGAGGTTCGCCAGTTGTTCGATGGTCCTGATCGGGACCCGACCGTTCTTGTCCTCCGCGAGGATCGCCCGACGATAGGCCGCCCGTGCCGCATCGAAGCCCGGCGGCCCGTAGGCCGCGTAGACCTCGGCAATGGCCGCCTGGACCTCGGGCAGCTCGCCCCATGCCGGTGGCGAATTGCGCAGCAGCTGGTCGACCTGCCCGCGCGCCGCGCTGAAGCCCTCGTCGCCGGTCCGGTGATCCGCCTCGTCGCGCAGGCGCCTGAGGTCCTGCCGCAGTTCCGCCTGTGACACGCGCTTACGCGGCCTGCGATCCTGGTCATCGCTGCGCGGCTCGAGCACGAACGCGGCGTCACCATAGGCCTGGTAGGCGCCCCAGGTGTTCGTCCCAGGGTGGCCCTCATAGGTCGCCAGGCGCGCCGCATGCACCGCTGTGCCGAACGGGCTGCCCGCAGCGACCAACTGTTCGAAGAAGCACTCGGCAAAGGTACGCGCCGCCTGATCGTCCACGGCCCAGCCGGCCACGACCACACAGCGCACGCCGATCTCTATCAACTCGCGTGCCAGACTGTAGGCCAGGCGGTTGACGTCTGTCGGTAGTGTCGGCGCCTCGTCCAGCTTGCCCAGATGGCAGCAGTTCAGGAACGCCACGTCGGGTACGGCCTCGAGCTGTCCGACCTCGGCCGCGGTCAGCAGGGTGCCGTTGGACAGCACCACGCCGGTGCGCGAGGTGCCGTCCCGCGCCGTCAGGCGGTAGACACCGTGCGCGGCCACGACCAGGATCCGGTACTGGTCGCGGAACAGCCGAGTCATCACCTCCATCGCGCCGCTGTCGGGCGGCACAAAGTTCACCTGGTAGTTGTTTGCCTCCAAAATGCGCCGCACCGCAAGGCCTTCTTCGGCCGCGCCCGGCAGCCGCGGGAGCGGCCTGTCGTTCGGTCCGCCGAAGTGCTCCAGGTAGCCGCTGGTCGAAGGGTCCGCGATGACACAGGCGGTCTTGCCGGTCGTGTTGTACACCTTGTGACGAAAGCGCAGCGACGCGAGTTGTCTGACCACCGCGGTCTTGAGAATCAGCGGTTCGTCGTCTGCTTGCAGCATCTCCCAGGGCAGATTGGCGGTGTAACCG
>CBDTXT010000475.1:0-2346 GCA_965364465.1 uncultured Chromatiaceae bacterium | reverse complement strand
AGCTCGAGATGCCGTTCTTCCGGACGCCCGGCAACCACGACATCGCCAACGACGTCGCCGCGGAAGTCTGGAAAGACCGGTACGGCCCCGCCTACTACCACTTCCTCTACGGAGACGCTCTGTTCGTGGTGCTCAACACCGAGGACACTCCCCGGGAGGCGCCCGAGGGCATGGATGAAAGGATCGCGGAGTACAACCGCATGCAGACCGAGGATCCGGCTAAGGCTAAAGAGATGCTGAAAGGGTTCATGTCCGATGAGGCGGTCGTCGCGGCCCTCAGCAAGTCCGTCGAGTTTGGTGAAGAGCAAACCGCCTGGCTCAAGAAGACCCTCGACGCCAATCCGGGCGTCCGTTGGACGTTCTTCTTCATGCATGAGCCGTGCTGGGAAAACCCGTCCGAAAGCTTCAAGGCGATCCAGACGATGCTCAAAGGCCGCAAGCACACCTTCTTTGCGGGCCACCTCCACTATTACGACTACGACAACATCGACGGGGTGGAATACATCACCATGGGCCCCGCGGGAGCCTCCTTCCACCAGGAGGGACCCGGAAACGTCGACCACCTCACCTGGGTGACGATGACCGAGAGCGGCCCGCAGATCGGGAACATCGCGCTCAAGGGGGTCTTCGACCGCAAGGGTCTCGATCCCGAATTGTTTGGTGCATATGACCGCAAAGGGGCTGAATCTGACAAGTAGAGGATCCTTAATCGCAAGCCAAACGGCGTTTAAAGGCATCCATCCAATGGTGCTCTCTGATAATCCTTGGGAGCACCAATTGATTATTCGAGAAAACATCCTGGTACAAAAAGGTTCGATCATTTCACATTAGAGACAAAAAAAGGGGAGAGCTATGCAGAAACCAAATATCGCTCGCGCAGCAGTTATCAATATTGTTTCCATATTTGCTCTGATAACCACACTCGTAACAACGGCCCAGTCCAAGGAGAAAGCTATGCTCAGCGATGAAGATATAGACAACCTGGTGCGCCGCACCTACCAGTACGTGGCGATGTATAATGTCATCAACAAAGCCACGATGATGGAGGAGAATCCAACTCGGGCCGACTGGAACGGAACCTTCGCGGCCACCCAAATCCTCGACCACACTTCCAGGAGTATTGCGCGGCCTAACAACGACACGCTCTATATTAATACCGTCATGGACCTGCGGACCGAACCGGTGATCGTCTCCTACCCGGCATTCGACTCGAAGTTCGTGGCCCTGGAGATCTCCGCCTACGACCACTACGTCGACATCCCGCTCTCAACGACCAAGGGTGATTTCAAAAACCCCACCAAGGTGCTCTACTACACCAAGCGCACGCCGGGCTACGACGGCGCGCCGGTGGAAGGAGTCGACCAGATCATCGAGATGACCGGCGACTTCGCCGCGGCCTTTCTCCGGGTGATGCCGCACGCGGCGGAACCCGAGCGGCTCGAGAAGAATCTCGCTGCCATGAAAGAGGTCAAGGCTGTCACCCTGTCAGAGCATCTCGGGCAGCAGCCGAAACCGGTCGAGGAGGTGAATTTCCCTGAATTCGGCGCGTCCGATGCCGATATCTACGAGAACAACTTCCTCGAGGTGATGCAGTTCGTGGTCAACCACACCACCTTCGATGCCGGTGACGAGATGGACACAGCTGTGCTGGCCGCGCTCAAGCCTCTCGAGGTCGAACCCGGCAAGAACTTCGATCCGCAGAGCGCCACGGCCATCGACGGCAAGGCACTGGCCGAGGCCGCCCGAAAAGTTCACAAGGAAGCCCTGGAGATGTGGGTCAGTCCGGAGGGCGAGGCCATGCTTAACGATTTGTTTCTGCCGAAGGGCGAAATGACCCTTGAACCTATGGTGCTGCAATCCGCCTACGGGCCGATCGGGCTGCCCGCCCACCAGGCGGTTTATCCCGGGATCGTCGCGGCCGACGGACAGCCCCTTAATGCCCAGCACGACTACGTGATCCGCATGTCAAAGGACGAGATGCCGCCCGCCACGGCGTTCTGGTCGGTGACGCTTTACGACTCCAAGGACGGTTTCTTCATCCCCAACGACCACAAGAAATACAGTGTCGGCGAAAATGCTGGTTTCAAACTTGATGATCAGGGCGGGATCGAGATCCATCTCGCGGCTGAGAAGCCCGAAGGTGTGCCCGACGAGAACTGGCTGCCGGTCAACCGAGGCGACGAAGCCCTGGATCTCGTGATGCGCATTTACGCGCCGGATCTCGAGAAGATGAAGACCTGGCAGGCTCCCAAGGCGGAGAAGCTCTAAACTTTGAAGGTGAACTCATTGCGATAGTCCTCACCACATTGCAATGCTGACGAGGCACCACGCGAACCAACGCTCGTG
>CBDTXT010000474.1:0-2351 GCA_965364465.1 uncultured Chromatiaceae bacterium | reverse complement strand
GTCCCGGTCTCGGGGATGCTCTCCAGATATTCCACGATCAGGCCGTTCAGGGTCTTCGGCCCGTCGGTCGGCAGCTCCCACTGCATGGTCCGAACCAGATCCCGGAGGCTGGCGCTGCCGTCGACCAGGAAACTGCCGTCTTGCTGCGGCAGCACATCGGCGATGCCATCGGCCGGGTCGGTGGCGAATTCCCCGACGATCTCCTCGAGGAGATCGGCCATCGTGACCAGGCCCAATACGTCACCGTATTCGTCGACGACCAGCGCGGTGCGCCGCCGCCGGTGCTGGAAGTTGATCAGCTGACGGTTCAGCGGCGTGCCCTCGGGGATGTAATAGGGCTCACGGATCAGGCCTTCGAGCGACTTGCGGGTCAGCTCGCCGTCGAGTTGCGCCTGCATCACCCGGCGCGCATGCACGAAACCGACGACCTGGTCGATGCTGCCGCGAAATGCCAGCACCCGCGTGTAGGGGATCTTCTCGAGTTGCTCCAGGATCACGTCGATCGGGTTGTCCAGGTCGATCCCGTCCAACTCGCTGCGCGGGACCATGATGTCGTCGACGGTGACTTTCTCCAGGTCGAGAATGTTGAGCAGCATTTTCTGGTGACGCTTCGGGATCATCGCCCCGGCCTCGTTGACCACGGTACGCAGTTCTTCTCGGCTCAGCGCATTGCCCTCGCCGTCCTCGGGGTAGATGCCGAGCAGCCGCAGCACGGTGTTGGCCAACAGGTTGACCAGCCAGACCAGCGGAAACAGCAGGCGCAACAGCGGTGTGTAGACCCAGGAGGCGGGAAACGCGAGCCGCTCCGGGTGCAGCGCCGCGAAGGTCTTGGGGGCGACCTCGGAGAAGATCAGTACGACCAGCGTCAGCAGGCCGGCGGCAATCGGTATTGCGCCTTCTCCGCCCAGCCGCAGCGCGATGATGGTCGCGAGTGACGAGGCCAGGATGTTCACGAAATTGTTGCCGAGTAGGATTAAGCCGATCAGCCGGTCGGGTTTGCGCAGCAGGCGATCGGCCAGGCGGGCCCCCGGGTGCCCGGCGGTGGTCAGGTGACGCAGCCGGTAGCGATTGAGCGTCATCAGCGCGGTCTCTGAACCGGAGAAGAACGCGGATAGCGCAAGCAGGAATACCAGGGCGCCGAACAGCGCGCCGAGCGGTAGATCGTTCAATGGGGGAGGCCCGGGTTTCACCTTCGAAGCGGCAATTTCTAGGGTCCAGGGCAGGGGCTGTCAAGCCACGGCTTTGTGCGATTGGGCATGGCGCCATTTTGTCGACTGACGTTTTTTTGACAGGATGCACTCGGCGTGCTTAACTTTCGGCTACTTATGTGATTGCCTTCTCAAAACCCGCATGTCTACAGCGAACGCCGGGGCCGGCTGGATGCCGCCTGAAAACAGCAAGGGTCAAGCCCTGAATGCAATCACCGCGATGCTGGTGTTGTCGGATCAGGCCTCGGCGGCATACCTTCGGAATATCCTGCAGTTCATCGACTGCGACGTGCATCTTCCGGAATCGCCTCAGGATTTGCAGCGCCTGATCGAGCGATTCATCGACCGTTCGGTGGTCGTTTTCCTCGGCGGCCAGTTGGCCGATGCGGATCGCAGTGCCTATCTCGGCGCGATCAACGACAGTACGCCGCGCCCGGCGCTGATCCAGGTCCAGGAGCGGTCCGGTGATGAGATGCTGGTTAGCGGCGACGTGCTTGGCACGTTGCGCGTCCCCTGCCAGTACGACGCGATCTCGGCCTTGATGCACAAGGCGCAGGTGTTTGCCGAGTCGCAGCGCCACGGCGAGGCACCGCGCCGCCCGCTCGAGCTGTTCCGCAGCCTGTCCGGCAACAGCCGCGCGACGCATGGCATCAATAAGATGATCGAACAGGTGGCCGACACCGAGGCGACGGTGCTGATACTCGGCGAGTCCGGTACCGGTAAAGAGGTGGTCGCGCGCAAGCTGCACTATCACTCGAAACGCCGTGGTCGGCCCTTCGTGCCGGTCAACTGTGGTGCGATCCCTGGAGACCTGCTGGAAAGCGAGTTGTTTGGCCACGAGAAAGGGGCCTTCACCGGCGCGATCACCTCACGCCAGGGACGCTTCGAGTTGGCCGAGGGCGGCACGCTGTTTCTCGACGAGATCGGCGACATGAGCATGCATATGCAGGTCAAGCTGCTGCGCGTGTTGCAGGAGCGGACCTTCGAGCGGGTAGGTAGTAACAAGACCGTGCACTGCAATGTCCGGATAATTGCTGCCACCCACCGCAACCTCGAGCAGTCGATCAAAGACGACAGTTTCCGCGAAGACCTCTATTACCGGCTCAATGTGTTTCCGATCGACGTGCCGCCGCTGCGTGAGCG
>CBDTXT010000473.1:0-2366 GCA_965364465.1 uncultured Chromatiaceae bacterium | reverse complement strand
GGGGAGGGACAGGCCTATGCGGTCAGCCGGATCGCCGCGCAACGGGTTTAACGAAAGCAAGAGATGGGAATCCGACTGAAAATCGCCGAAACCGCGCAGGAGCTGGACGATGTGTTCTGGCTGCGCCACCAGGTCTACGTGGTCGAAGAGGGCAAATTCGGCGGCGACGCGAACAGCAGAAACTATCTGACCGACCGATTCGACGCCCACCCGACCTGCGCCAATCTGATCGCCTACGAAGGTACCGAGCCGGTGGCCACGATCCGGCTGAATCTCGACGTGGGCGGCGGGCTGCCCGCCGAGGAATATTTCGACTTCTCCGACGAGAGGCGACGGCTCGCGGTCGACTGGCCGCTGGAGACCGGCGAGCGGACGCGGTTCAAGAGCGCCGGGATGCTCGCGGTCCGCAGTGACTGGCGGCGGCGCCGGGACGTGATACGGGCGCTGTTCAAACTGGTTGCGGTCGTTGGCAGGTCATGGGGTGTCACCCATATCTTCATCATCGCGAACCACGAGAACGTCGCGATGTACCGGCGCGTGGGATTCATGGCGCTGTACGACAAGATCTGGGTCGAGGACATCGGCAACCATATCGTGCCGATGGTATCGACCTTCGACGAGTACTACGCCCGGACCGTCGGCATCGACGCCGACCGGATCGATTTCCTGAAGTGTTTCGCGAACCAGTTTCAGCGCGAGGTGTTCCGTTCCGGCGAGCGCATCTTCAACGAGTTCGACGAGGCAGACGAATGCTATGTGGTCGATGTCGGCAATGTGAAGATCACCAGCCTCAATGCCGCGGACCAGCGCGAGCTCTCTTTCGCGGTGCTGGGTCCCGGTGAGATATTCGGCGAGATGGCGCTGATCGACGCGAAGACGCGGTCGGCCAGCGCGACCGCGGTGACTGACACCGAGGTGATCGTGCTGCGCCGTGACGATTTCATGGAAGGCCTGAAGCAGCACCCGGAACGCCTCGATCTGGTACTCAGTTTCATCTCGGACAGGTTGCGCCGCACCGACCAGTTCGCGAAGCTCCTGGCCTACGGTTCGCCGGCCCAGCGCCTGGACTTTGCGCTGCAGGGTTTCCTGAATTCGGCGCGCACCACGCGTAAGCCCGACGGCACCTGCGTGCTCAAGGCGGGCCCGCAGGACCTCGCAGCCGCGGCCGGTACCGAGGAAGACGAGGCCGCCGCGTTCCTCGACAAGCTCAGCCGCATGGGTTACTGCGAATACAGCGCGAGCAGCATCCGGTTTCTGTCGCCGTCTTGCGAGTATCCGCGCGAAGCCTGAACAGGCTGGCCGGGCGGTGAACCGTCGCGCGTCACGGCCACGCGAGTCATGTCCGTTTCAGTTTGCGCGTCGTCGCTCCGGCGGCGGCCTGTCCGGCGCAGGCACTGCCGCGAACGGCAGCCGGACCCAGCGGTAGCCGCGAACGGCCCCCGGCGCATGTGCGATCACCGCGGACAGCACGATCAGTAGCAGGAACAGCTCGGCACGCAGCGACGGGACCAGCAGCGCGACGCCGAGCAACAGCGTCTTGACCACGATGGTCAGCCCCTTCAACTCGAACAGCCAGCCGACGCTGCCCCACAGGTACAGCGCGGTCAGTGCGACACCGCTCGTCACGGTGAGGTGCCAGTAGACCTCCCAGGTCTCGGGTGCCTGGACGAACAGGAAGCCGCCCCCGATTCCGGCAATGCCGACCAGGTGCAGCGATCGCAACGCCACGTTCAGCCAGCGCTGGCCGCGGAACCCCCTCGGCCGGTGAGGGAACAGCAGGCGGTTCAGCGAAGGGTTCATTCCGACAGTGCGGGTGCCGCGCGATGCCGAACAGGTCTCCCGAGACACGAGCGGACGCCGCTCTGCGCTGGCGACACGCAGCGGCAGCCTGGGTCGGTCAATCCCTGTCTCCGGTGGCTGCGATGGTACTTGCCCCGGCCGATGCGGGTGATTCCCGGAGAAAACGCCTTGGGCATGGCGGCCGCCGTCCAGCCTGCAGGGGCTTGTTCACCGCGTTTCGCGGAACAAACGATCGGCATCGGCCGGCCATCTGCTCACGGCGAACGCCCGGGTGCGTGCGATTGCCCTTGAGCTGCCAGACATCGCGCCGGCACGCGCGGCTAGAGTGCAGCGCATGGGCCGAGCAGCACGAACACGCCGTTGCGATCGACCAGCGACAACGACATCCTGCCGGTTTCCTGGTGGATCGCCATGGTCCAGCCGAACCCGAGTTCGGTGCCCTGCAGCAGCCACTGTCCGTCCTCGTCGTCCATGTGCCGGATCGGGCTCGTGCGCTCCGGCCCGATCACGGCCTTCGCGGCGAAATCGACGCGCATGAAATCGGGTGCACCGAGTTCGCCGGGCTG
>CBDTXT010000472.1:0-2372 GCA_965364465.1 uncultured Chromatiaceae bacterium | reverse complement strand
GGTACCTCACACGACGTATTCGAGGCCGTGGCCGCCGTAAGGCCGGACACGATTGCCGATTTCGAGCATCGGGTCAGGGCGGTCACGGATTTTCGCGCGCTGCCGGAAGCGGAGGCCTTGGCCGCCGCGAACAAGCGCATAGCCAATATCCTGAAGAAGGTCGAGGAACCGATACCAGCGGAGATCGAACCCGATCTGTTCGAACTGACCGCGGAAAGGGACCTGTTCGAGCAGGTCAAGGTGGTTGCCCAGAAGATCGAGCCAATGGCGGCGGATGCCGACTATGGGGCGATGCTGCAGGCCCTCAGTCGACTGCGCGGGCCAGTGGACCGCTTCTTTGACGACGTGATGGTCATGGCCGAGAAGCCGAGGGTGCGGGCCAATCGCCTGGCCCTGGTCCAATCCCTCGCCCGGCAGTTCCTGCGCGTAGCTGATGTATCGCAACTGCAGGCCTGACCTGTGCCCGGCGTCGACGACAGCTGGACCGGGATGCTTGCGGCAGTGCAGGCGTTTCACGACAAACACGACTTCCGCGCTAAAGGCGGCGAGGAGCTGACTTACCGGGTCGCGCTGATGGCCGAGGAGCTTGGCGAGATATCCGCTTGCGTAACAAAGGGGAAAAGGCGCGACCAGCTTGCGGAAGAACTGGCCGATCTATTGATCCTCGTGATGGGTACGGATATTGCCGCCGGGCTAGACCTCCGGCAGGCGTTCTGGGACAAGATGGAAAAACTGATGCAGCGTGAGTCACGCATCGTGGCGGGGCGGGTTCGCGTGTCGGAGTTTCGCGACCTCGATTAACCGACGCCACGGCATTCGCCTTATCATTCCGGTATGAGTAGATTGCCTGAACTGGTCATCCTGGACCGCGATGGGGTCATCAACGAAGACTCCGACGATTACATCAGGTCACCCGAGGATTGGGTGCCTATCCCAGGCAGCCTCGAAGCGATCGCGCGCCTGAATCACGCCGGTGTCATCGTCGTGGTCGCCAGCAATCAGTCGGGGATCGGGCGGGGTCTGTTCACGTTGAGAGACCTCAACCGGATTCATGCCAAGTTCCAGCGTGCGCTGGCGCGGGTTGGCGGTCATGTCGACGGTATCTTCTTTTGTCCTCATCCGCCCGATGCAGGTTGCGAATGCCGCAAGCCTGCACCCGGGCTCTTGCGCTCGATCAGTCTGCGGTTTTCACAGTCCCTGTCGGATGTCCCCTTCATCGGAGACACCAAGCGGGATGTCGAGGCGGCGCTTGCGGCCCGGGCGAGGCCGGTGCTGGTCCGCACCGGCAAGGGTATGCGTAGCCTGCACGAGCATCCCGGGCTCGCACGGTATCCGTGGTTCGATGATCTGTCCGCTGCCGTCGAGCACCTCTTCGACAATAAACCGCCGACATGACCCTGTTGCGTTCATTGGTCTACTTTCTGACCCTGGTCGCGTCGGTGCTACTGTTCAGTGTGCCGATCGTTTTGCTCGGCGCATTCCTGCCCGCGCGTTTCAGCGATTCGATGGCGACCCGCTGGGGAAAGGTCAATCTATGGTTGCAGAGGGTGATCTGTGGGCTCGGTTACCGTCTGGAAGGGTCCGGACATCTACCGGATGGTCCCTGCATCGTGATGTCCAAGCATCAATCCACCTGGGAGACGATCGGACTCAGAGGGATACTGAAGGCCGAACAGTCCTGGGTACTCAAGCAGGAATTGATGCGTATTCCGTTCTTTGGCTGGGCCCTGCGCTTCGCCGGCGCGATACCGATTGATCGAACGGCCGGCCGGCGTGCCGTGATCAAGGTGGTCGAGCTCGGCCTGCAGCGGCTCGGGGAAGGCCGCTATGTGATCATCTTCCCGGAGGGGACGCGGACCGCGCCTGGTCAACGCAGGAAATACGGAATGGGCGGCGGTGTGTTGGCGCAGCGCTCCGGAGTGCCGGTGGTCCCGATCGCCCACAATGCCGGCGTATTCTGGCGGCGCCGGGGTGTGAAGAAGTACCCGGGGACTATCCGTGTGGTGATCGGTCCCGCAATACCCAGTGAGGGACGCAAGGCCGCCGAGATCATGCAGGATGTAGAGCAATGGATCGAGAACATGCAGCTACAGCTCGCTCTGAAAAGAGATGAAAAGTAAGTGAGTGCTTACTTATTGTTTGCGTAGGCTTTCGTGACACGCGCTGGGCCCGCGACCGGTGCGATGTGATTGCCGGTGCGGGGAACTGGAAGGCCTGTGGATAAACCTGTGGAGCAAATGCCCGATTGGGATGAAGATTCGTGAGAACCGGTGACCGGCGCTGACGCAGCCGATCGATCAGACGTCCAGGTTTTCGACGGTCAACGCATTCCGCTCGATGAAGTCACGCCGAGGTTCCACCTGGTCACCCAT
>CBDTXT010000471.1:0-2390 GCA_965364465.1 uncultured Chromatiaceae bacterium | reverse complement strand
CTAACGTGAAGGACAAGTCGTGTGAGCAACGCGAACCACGGCTTGTCCTTGTAGTTGGACGAGCCCGGAGGGCTGGTCTCCTCTTTCATAGGAAATATCTTTCTCGAAACAGCCTCCGCGCGGTCCCTGCACGGAGGCCAGTTGACATCCGGTTCGTTTAGGCGAAGGAAACTGTCGCTGATATCAAGCTTTTCTCGCGATTTTTCCCCGCAATAGGGCAGATCGCAGCCAAACAAACCCCTCGAGTGTCCAACGACCCGATGTCACAAGGGAAAGGATCGTGACGGTTACATGGATCTCTCCTCGCCATGGTGTTTCGGCCCATCCGGCGGCGGGCGGTTTCTCGGATAGGGCATCACGACCAAGCTGACTGCGCCACCACAGTGCCGACAGCACAGTGGCGGCTTGTCTTTCGGTTCGGGTACGGCGATACGCAACAGCAGATGCAAGCGCTGTATCCAGCGCTTGGCATTGCCGTGGAGGAAACCGTAATCGCGAGTCCGGCGAAAGCCCTTGGGCAAGACATGTTGCAGCAGCAGCCACAGGAACTCGGCGCCGGGCAGCGTGCGCACCCGGGCAATACCGCGATTGTCCGTGTAACGGAAGCTGACCTCGCCGTTCTGGCAACTGAGAATATTCTGCTCCGCGATGACCCCGCGATACAGATAGCGTCCCAGATAGAGCAAGGCCTTCTCGCCATTGCCGACCGGCTTGACATCGACCACCCAGTTTTCGGGCAACGTGGCCGTGATCTTCCAACCCTGCTCGCTCATCGCCTCGAACCACTTGGCACGAAAGACCTTGGCCAAGGCCTTTTCCGGAAAGAGGAACTTCCCGCGTTTGGTGCGCCATAGGCGGTGCGTCGTATCGAGGGCCCCCGCCGGGATCACGATATGCACATGGGGATGGTAGTTCAGGGCCCGGCTATGGGTGTGCAACACCGCGGTCGCTCCCAAGCGACCCTGCAGCTGCGGGTCATTCAGACCGAACTGGGCCAGGCTCTGCCAAGCGGTGCGGATCAGTCGGTCGTAGACCGCGCGCTGATTCGCAGAGGCGAACGCACGCAGCTGCGCCGGCAGGGTAAAGGTCACCAGAAAGTAGTCGACCGGCAGTAACTTCGCCCGCTGGCGCGCCAGCCACTGCTCCACCGCGGCGTTCTGGCACTGCGGGCAGAAACGGTGACCACACGACAGCGCAAAGGCCGCCTCCTGCGCACAGTCATGGCAGTGGACCTTTGCCGTGCCGGCCTCCTCGGTACGACAACGCAAGACCGCGGAAAGCGCGGCGTAGTGGCTCGGCAGCAGTTGATCGGCATAATCGGCATGTAGCGCCGGCAGAAAGGTCTCGACGACCTCAGCCAGGCGCATCATGACTCATCCTTCCAGCGCAAGACGAAGGACTCGAGCAACTGACTCTGACGTTCCCGTGCCTGGGCGCGGGTCACCTCCGTCAGATGCGCGTAGCGGGCTGTGGTCGAAGGGCTCTCATGGCCAAGCATGGCCTGCAGCTCACGCAGGTCAACACCCAACTCCAGCATGTGGGTCGCGAAAAGGTGACGCAGCGAATGCACCGTGATCCGCCGGTGAATCCCACATTCGGCCACCGTGGCGCGCATGGCGGCCTGGACGCCGCCCGTATGCATCGGGGTTTTGGCCCGGCGCATGTGATCTAAGCCCCCATGGGGGTTGGGGAACAGTAGACGCGGGTGACGGTGCGTTCGCCACCACCGACGCAGTGTGCGCAACAATGGCGCCGGCATCGATACATAGCGATCTCTGTTGCCCTTTCCGCGGCGCACATGGATACGCAGGCGTTGCGCATCGATGTCACCGACCTGAAGCCGCAACCCCTCGGTCAAACGTAACCCCGTGCTATAGAGGGTCACAAAATAAACCCGATAGCGGCGTTGACGCACGGCATTGAGCAACCGATGGGTCTCTGGGCGCGTCAGCACATCGGGCAGCCGCGTCACGTTCGGCGGCTTGACGATATCGACCCAGTCCCAAGGCCTCTCCAGGACATGGCGATAGAAGAACTGCAACCCGCAGCGATCGAGCTTGACGGTGCTCCAAGAATGGGTTTCGAGCAACTGAGCGAAGTACTCCTTCAGCTCCTCAGCCGTCAGGTCCTCCGGACAGCGGTCAAAATAGTCCGTCACCCGGCGGACGGCCCGGGAATAGGCATCGATCGTGGCCGGGGCCTTCCCTTGCAGGTTCAAGGCCCGCTGCATCGCCTCATAGAGGCGGGTGAAGCGCGTTTGCTCGGTGGAATTCATGACGATAATCTCCCAACATAGTGACGCGGAAACCGCGACCACCCGAAGGGGTGGCAGGGAGATTATGGAAAGCGAGGACTATGCAAAATCTGCCGCGCAGCGGCTCCGTCCAACA
>CBDTXT010000470.1:0-2403 GCA_965364465.1 uncultured Chromatiaceae bacterium | reverse complement strand
CAGTGCGCTGATTCTGAGCGATTGGTTATCTCGGATAGACGTGGCTCGCCCTGAGCGGGGCGGCCAATACGGTCGCGTTCGGCACTCTTACCGCGAGACCTCCGACAAACTTTCGATGCCCTGGTAAAGTGCTGCCAGCATTTCGTGCGCGGCGCTGGGATCCAATCCGATCAGCAACCCGAGCCTCGTGCCCTGCGGTGCGGTATCAGCATCGTAGATGACCCTGTCCTCCTTGATCGTTACACGCACCTCGAGGTCTGCGAGGGTCTCCGGATCCACCGCCGTCGGATCGTCCGACAGGATCACGAAATCGGCAAGTTTACCGCGCTCGATCGAGCCCTTGTCGCCCTCCTCGAACTGCTGCCAGGCAGGCCATATCGTCATCGCCTTCAGGGCTGTCATCACATCCACTCGCTGGTGGGGCCCGAGAATGTCGCCAGAGCGAGTGCGGCGTGTGACGGTTGCCGACAGTATTCGCATGCTGTCGGGAAACGCGACCGGCGCATCGTGATGCGAGCCGAACATCATGCCGCGCTGCCGTACCCAACCAGTCGGAGAGATGTTCTCGGCATTCACCGGCCCCACGGTGTGATCGCGGTGCCAATCGCCCCAATAGAACGTATGCATCGGGAACAGCGACAGGAACACGCCTAGCCTCTGGTAGCTGTCGATCTGGTCCTCGCGCAGGAACTGCCCATGAATCAGAACCGGGCGAGTGTCCGGTGTTCCGTACCGCTCCTGCGCCGCTCCTATCGCGGCAATCAGCATGTCGGAAGCCCCCTCGCCGTTGGCATGCGTGATGATCTGGATGCCCTTCTCGTAGCACCAGTTCACCGCGTCCTGAACCTGTTCCATCGTAACGGCGGCATAGCCGGCATAGCCGGGAGGGTAATCGCCGACGGGATCGTAATAGGGCCTGTCTCTCAACGCGGTAAATCCTTGCGGCGATCCGTCTATCGTCAGTTTGCACCCGCCTACGCGGACTCTGTCGACATAGTCCATCGACTTGTTTTGGGCGATGTAGTCGCGACCTTCCAGCACATCCGGGTAGGCGATGACGTCGATAGGAATATCGCCAGTGGCGCCGACCGATTTAAGCGCCTCGACGGCGCCGGCTGACGCCCGGCCTTCCTGTGCCGTGGTGTACCCATAGCTCGCCCAGAGGCGGGTGCCGGCCCGGACGAATGCCTCGATGCCCTCCTGGCCCAGGCTACCCAGCATCGGCACCAGCACCGCAAAGAAAGCGTATTCTTCCAGCACGCCGTTGGGTTCGCCGCTTGCATCCCGACGAATAACACCGCCGGGAGGTGCCTCCGAGGATGCGTCGATGCCGGCCAGTTCGAGCGCTGCCGAGTTTGCGACGCCGATGTGGCCGGACTGGTGCACGATGATGATGGGCATTTCGCTGGATACCTCGTCGAGTTCCTGGCGGGTCGGGTGTCGAAGTTCCGCCAATTGCGCGTTGTCGTATCCGAAGCCGATGATCATGTTCACTTTCTCGACGATGCCCGAGTTTTCCTCCGCCCAGGCCGATAGCGATGCCTGCAAGCCGGCGATATCCGCCACATCCCCGTCCGGTGGGGCGAGAAGATTCGCCGAGAGTGCCTGCAATCCGCCCAGCACGACATGACCGTGACTGTCGACGAATCCGGGAATCATGGTACGTCCGGCCAGATCGAAGATCTCGGTCGAGCTTCCTCGTAACGCAGATACGGCATCGGCATCGCCGACGGCCAGAATTCGCCCGTCACGAACGGCGACGGCTTCGGCAGTCGGCTGCGCATCGTCAATGGTCAGTATCTGACCGCCCGTGTAGATCGTGTCAGCCGTCTCTTTAGCGCAGGCACTGATTGCGAACAGAGCCAGTGCGAAAAAAAGGCTGGTGCGCCAAAGCAAATTCGTCATCTTGTTGTCCCAGGTATGTGTTCAAAAAATCGTTGAAGTCGAAACCGAGCCTGCCTGCAAAGGCCCGTGGACCCAGTTCGTTCCTCACAGATGACCTATCCCGATGAAACCGGTAATCCCTGAATCACCAGCATCATTCCCTCAGCCAGATACTCAATCCGGCGGCGCCTATTGGGAAGCTGATGTTCTGCCATTGAACTGCACCCGCAAATCAGGGAATCAGCTCTCACCTGGCGCGCGGTGGGCATAGAAGTGAGGCTAATCAGATTCTAAGCCAATTGACGGGTCGCGGAAAACAGATTGTCGGCGGCAACCACCTGGCGGGCTGCTTTGCTCACCCGCAGCCTTTGCCTGCATCCCCCCATGCTGCTTCTATCCCGGCTTCTTCCAGCCCCTTAGCCAAATCAGGGGACAGTGACTTCAGGTGCCAGGCTACCCAATCAGGGGACAGTGACTAAAAGTCCCATACGGGGCGAGAAATCGATACAGCAACACCAG
>CBDTXT010000469.1:0-2428 GCA_965364465.1 uncultured Chromatiaceae bacterium | reverse complement strand
GGCCTTCGTCGAGAAGCCGGACCTCGCGACCGCCGAGGCTTACCTCGCCAGCGGGAATTACTACTGGAACAGCGGCATTTTTCTGCTTCGGGCAACGCGCTGGCTCGAGCTGATCGAGCGCTTCCGGCCCGACATCGCGGCGGCGGTGCGGACCGCGTACGCAGCCGGTCAGCGCGATCTCGATTTCTTTCGCGTCGACGCGGACGCCTTTGCTGCCTCGCCCGGCGATTCGATCGACTACGCGGTGATGGAGCCGCTGTCGCGCGATGGCGGCGAATGCCTGGTCATTCCGCTCGATGCCGGATGGTCGGATATCGGCGCCTGGGCGGCGCTGTGGGAAGTCTCCGAGCACGATGCAGTCGGCAATGCCTGCCACGGTGACGTGATCACCTTCGATGCCAGGGACAACCTGCTGCACGCCCAGCACCGCGTCGTCGCCGCGGTCGGGGTGCGCGACCTGGTGGTCGTCGAGACCCCGGATGCGGTGCTGGTCGTCCATAAGGAACACACCGAGGATGTCAAGCGGATCACCGAGCAACTCGATGCCCAAGGCCGCTGCGAGAGTGAGTTTCATCGTCGCGTGCACAGGCCCTGGGGGTCGTTCGAAGGCGTCGACAAAGGGCAGCGCTTCCAGGTCAAGCGCCTGACCGTGAAACCGGGCGCCTCGCTGTCGCTGCAAATGCACCACCACCGGGCCGAGCACTGGATCGTCGTCAGCGGCACGGCGCGCGTCACCTGTGGCGATACGGCCCGGCTGTTGAGCGAGAACGAGTCGACCTATATCCCGATCGGCACCCGCCATCGACTGGAGAACCCGGGCAACATCCCGCTCGAGATCATCGAGGTACAGTCTGGTTCCTACCTGGGTGAAGACGACATCGTCCGGTTCGACGACGTGTATAACCGCGCCGGGGAGAAGGGCTGAGCCGGCGCGCGCGTTTTTCGCCACGGCGCTTTTCCGCTATGCTCTGGCGCCATTTTGACGGTTGCGGAGCGGAGCAGGGCAATGGGTTTCAAGTGCGGTATCGTGGGTCTCCCAAATGTCGGCAAGTCGACCTTGTTCAATGCCTTGACCAAGGCGACCATCTCGGCCGAGAACTATCCGTTCTGCACCATCGATCCGAATGTGGGTGTCGTGCCGCTTCCCGACCCGCGGTTGAATGTGCTGGCCGACATCGTCCATCCGCAGAACGTGATTCCCACCACGATGCAGTTCGTCGACATCGCCGGGCTGGTGGCCGGGGCCTCCAAGGGCGAGGGCCTGGGCAATAAGTTTCTCGCGAACATCCGGGAGACCGATGCGATCGCCCAGGTGGTTCGGTGTTTCGAGAACGACGACATCGTGCATGTCGCGGGCACGATCGATCCTTTGTCGGACATCGAGGTGATCAATACCGAACTGGCGCTGGCCGACCTGGAAACGGTCGAAAAGGCGCTGCAAAAGGCCGAGAAGCTGGTCAAAACCGGCGACAAGCAGGCTTCGGCGAGGCGCGAACTGCTGGCGCGTGTCGTGGCGCAGCTCGACCAGGGCCTCCCGGTCAGGGCGATGCCGCTGGGCGACGAGGAGGCGCTGGAGCTGCGCGATCTGCATCTGCTCACGATCAAGCGCACGCTGTACATCGCGAACGTCGACGACGACGGCTTTCACGACAACCCGCATCTCGAGGCCGTGCGCGCTCATGCGCAGAAGGAGGACGCCGAGGTGGTGCCGGTCTGTGCGGCGATCGAAGCCGAGCTGGCCGAACTGGCCGACGCCGAGAAGATCGAGTTTCTGGCCGAGATGGGGCTCGACGAGCCGGGCCTGGACCGCGTCGTGCGCGCCGGGTATCGGCTGTTACATCTGCAGACGTACTTCACTGCCGGGGTAAAGGAGGTGCGCGCTTGGACAGTCCCGGTCGGTGCCACTGCGCCGCAGGCCGCCGGGGTCATTCATACCGATTTCGAGCGTGGTTTCATTCGCGCCGAGGTGGTCGCCTATGAAGACTTCGTCGCCTGTCACGGCGAGCAGGGTGCGAAAGAGGCGGGCAAGCTTCGCCTCGAGGGCAAGGACTACGTGGTGCAGGATGGGGACGTCGTTCATTTCCGCTTCAATGTCTGAGGCGGCCGAGCCGATTGACGCATGGGGCTGCACCCGCTATATTCTCGCTCTTCGTATGGCAAGGTAGCTCAGCTGGTTAGAGCACCGCACTCATAATGCGGGGGTCGGCGGTTCAAGTCCGCCCCTTGCTACCATCTCTCCGTCAAGCGGGTCGCCCGACCAAGGTCGACGCGCGTCGTCCGTCACCTCCCCCGGCACTCGTGCGATCGCCAGCCACCTAGGCCGTCACAATTTGCCTGCGTCTCACTCGCGTATTGCGCAGCGACCGACCGGATCGGGGGCTCGCGCTCGTTGCCCTGCGCTCATGCATCAGCGCTGAAACTTTTGGTC
>CBDTXT010000468.1:0-2438 GCA_965364465.1 uncultured Chromatiaceae bacterium | reverse complement strand
AGATTAGGGGGCTGTACGGTGCTTGAGATTGGCACCACCTCTGCCGAGACCGGCGTGCCAATGACCTCGCGGCGAAGCCATCGGTCCCACTTTTCCATCGCGGCGCGCTTCTCCTTGAGGAAGTCCGACTTGACGTAGTGCTTCTCAGCGGTTGCCGACACCAACTGCACCGATGATAGGGAGTGTCCCTCCAGAAGATTGATATGCAGGAAGTCGATGCCAGCTCCATACCCAAATGTCGCCAAGACCTTGCGGAGGTCGCGCGGCTGCAGCGCCTTGACGATTTTGTCGGCAAATTGCATGGTGGTTTCGTCTAACGCATACGTACAGCAACACACTAGGAGCAGTTGAGAGCAGTCATGAGAGCACATCGCCCTACGCGGCAACGCGGGCTACAGCCACACTATTCGTACTAACTTACTGTTATTGAATAACTCGCTGAAATCCCAGAATTCTCAAAAAACCTTTGCTCTCCGATGAAATGTCGAACGGCTCCGATTAACACCTTGACTGCCACAGACCACGGATCGACTGCATGCCCGAGCTGAAACGAATCGTCCTGGATGTCCTGAAGCCGCATCAGCCGAACGTGCTGGATCTGTCGACCGCGATCGCCGCACTCGGCGGCGACTACCGGGTGTTCATCGATGTGATCGAGGTCGACGAGAAGACCGAGACCATCGCGGTCGACATCGAGGGGAAACGGCTCGATTTCGACGCTATCGAGCGCGCGATCCGTGAACTCGGCGGCACCGTGCACAGTATCGACAAGGTGTTGATGGCCGGCGACACGGCGGACGGGCGCTGACCGCCGCCCCGCTAGCGCGATGCCGTTACCCGAACCGAGCCCGAAGATCCTGCTGCTGCTGCGCCGCTCGCAAACGATCGCACGGCGCTACCTGGTGACCAATGGCTTTGACGGCACGCTGACGATGCTCGGGCTGATCGTCGGATTTCGCAGCGTCGGCCAGGTGCCGGTCCAGACCGCATTGACCGCGTGCACCGGGGCGGCGGTCGCGCTGGCGGTGAGTGGCGTCAGCAGCGCCTATGTCAGCGAACGGGCCGAGCGCCGGCGTGAGCTCGCCGCGCTGCAGCAGGCGATGCTCGACGGGCTCGACGACAGCGCCCATGCGCACGCGGCACGCTGGGCACCGGTGCTGATCGCCGCGGTCAACGGGCTGGCACCGCTGCTGCTCGCGCAGCTCGTGCTGCTGCCGCTGTGGCTGACCCATCTGGGTGTCGTCCTGCCGCTACCGCCATACGATATCTCGATTGCAATCGCGCTGCTGCTGATCCTGCTGCTGGGCGCCTTCACCGGGCGCATCAGCGGCACCCACTGGCTGTGGTCGGGTCTGCGCACGCTGTTGATTGGCGTGGTCACCGCGGCGATCATCTATCTGCTTTCGCCCTAACGATTCGACAACGACCCGTGCCTGATCAAGAACCCCGATCGACCGCAAGGCATCTGACCGGCCGTGCGCTGGCCAGCGGCGTGCTGCTCGGTGCACTGCTGACGCCTTGCAACATCTACTCCGGCCTGAAGATCGGCTGGTCCTTCAATATCTCGATCATCGCGCTGCTGCTGAGCGCGGGCTTCTGGGCCCTGCTCGCCCGCCTGCGTGTCGGCGCGACGCTGGGCCGCGGCGAGGCCAACATCGCGCAGACCACCGCCTCGTCGTCCGCGAACATCATCTCGGGCGGGCTGGTCGCCCCGATACCGGCGCTGGCGATGCTGTCGGGCGACAACCTGCCGGCCGGGCAACTGATTCCCTGGGTGTTCGCAGTCAGCTTCCTCGGCATATGGGTCGCCTGGTATCTGCGAGCGACCCTGATCCTGCGCGCCGAACTGCCCTTCCCGACCGGCCGTGCCACGGCCGAGACCTTGCTCGAGATCTTCGATCATGGCCGCGAGGCGGCCCTCAAACTGCGCGTGCTACTCAGCGCAACGCTGATTGCCGGCACGTTGAAGTGGCTGGACACCGGCTGGCTGAGCCTGCCACGGCCCAGCCTCGGCTTCGTGTTGCCGGCAACCGGCAAGCTCACCTCGTTCGGCGGGATCAGCGCGAAGAATCTGACCTTCACCTTCGACCCCTCGCTGATGCTGGCAGGATTCGGGGCAATCATCGGCTTTCGAAACGGCGTTTCGCTGCTGCTCGGCGGCCTGCTCGCCTGGGGTGTGCTGGGCCCCTGGGGCCTCGCGCAGGGCTTCGTCACGCCGGGTGCGGACGACCTGGAGGCGAGCTGGTTCCCGGCCATGATCGAGTGGCTGCTGTGGCCCGGCGTAGCGCTGATGGTCGGCTCCGCATTGACCCGCTTTCTGCTGCAAGCCCTGTCGCGGCGGGCGGCGGCCGGCCATCGCGAGCAGCCGGCGAGCGACGGCGGCCGCATCCCGCGCCTGGTCGGGCTCGCGGTCGCCAGCGCACTCGTGGTGATCGCCC
>CBDTXT010000467.1:0-2463 GCA_965364465.1 uncultured Chromatiaceae bacterium | reverse complement strand
GAGGCCTGACAGCCGCGCATTGCCGGGCGCAGCCCGCGGCCCGGGTACGTAGGGCTGCGCCCGCCGCGGCGGATCAGGCGACCTCGTGGGTGTCCAACGGGTAACCGTGTGCGCGGTAGTAGCGGAACCTTTCCCGGCTGGCGGCTTTCACCGCCTCGTCGTGATCGACACATTCGACCAGGCGTTCGAAGCGGCCGAAAAACAGCGGGACCTCGCTGGCGAGATTGATCAAGACTTCGTGCTCCTCGGTATCGGTGTTGCCGTCACCGATCAGGATCGGGTTCGTGTCGCGATCGTCTTTGCCCAGCCTGCCGTGCGGAATGAAGCTCTGTTCCCAGAGGGTCCAGAGCAAGCCGTCGAGGTGCTGGGATGCCGAGGCGTCCGACGTATGGATCAGCACCCGGTGACCGGCACGCCGGGCCTTTTCGGCGACCCGGCAGGCCAGCTGGTAACGGTCGCCACTCGCCTGCGGACCGAGGATGTAGAAGTCGACCTGGGTCATGCCCGCAACAGCGTCGCTACATCGGGGTCTTGCTACGACGCAGCAGGTATTCGGTAAGCAGCGGGACTGGCCGCCCCGTCGCCCCTTTCGCGCCACCGGTCAACCAGGAGACGCCCGCGATGTCGAGGTGCGCCCATTTGAATTTCTTCGTGTAGCGCGAAAGAAAACAGGCCGCGGTAATTGCCCCGGCGCCACGACCGCTGCCGATGTTCGCCATATCGGCGAAGTTGCTGTCGAGCGCGCGCTGGTACTCGTCGAACAACGGCAGGCGCCAGGCGCGGTCGTTGCACTCGGTGCCGGCCTCGAGCAGTTCGTTGGCGAGCCCGTCGTCGTTGGCCATCAGGCCGCTGACTTCGTCGCCCAGCGCGACGATGCAGGCACCGGTCAGTGTCGCGATATCGATCACCGCGGCCGGTTCGAAGCGCTCCGTGTAGGTCAACGCATCACAAAGGATCAGCCGACCTTCCGCATCGGTGTTCAGGATCTCGATGGTCTGTCCTGACATCGAGGTAACGATGTCGCCGGGTTTGTTGGCATCGCCGTCGGGCAGATTCTCCGAACTCGGCACGACCCCGACCACATTGACTGGGAGTTCCAACTCCAGACAGGCTGCGATCGTGCCGAGCACGCTGGCGCCGCCGCACATATCGTATTTCATTTCGTCCATGCCGGCAGACGGCTTGATCGAGATACCGCCTGCATCGAAAGTCAGGCCCTTGCCGACCAGCGCGACCGGTTTCGCGCCGGCCTTGCCGCCCCGGTATTCCAGCACGATCAGCTTGGCCGGCTGGCGGCTACCGCGGGACACGGACAGCAGCGCGCCCATGCCCAGTTTTTCCATCTCTTTCTCGTCGAGTACCGTGACCTTCAGCTTGCGCCGACGACGTGCCAGGGCCTTCGCCTGACCTGCCAGATAGCTCGGCGTACAGAGATTGCCGGGCAGGTTGGCCAGATCCTTGGCCAGGCGGCAGCCCGCGCCGATGGCCTGGCCGTGTTGCACCGCGCGTTTCGCCGGCTTGAGCTGGGCGCGCGACGGCAACAGGAACGCGATGCGTTTGAGCGGTCGCTTCGGTGGGGTCGTCTCGCTCTTGCACTGGTCGAAGCGGTACACCGCGCTCTCGGCTGCGGATACGGCCTCGCGCACCAGTCGGTAGACCTCGTCATCCGCATCAGTCGGCAGCAGCACCGTGCTGTCCGTCGCGCCGGAGGCCTCGAGCGACCTGAACGCCGGCACCAAGGCGCGTCCAAACTGGCGTGGAGAGTACTTCTTCTGTTCACCCAGACCGACCAGCAGGATGCGAGCGGCTTCGCAACCTTCAGGCCGGGTAATCAAATGGGTCTGGCCGATATCGCCGCCGAAATCGTGGTTCCGCAAGACGGTCCTGATCGGCCCATCGATCGCCGAAACGAGCCGTTGGCCGGACGGTGGGACACGGTTGTTCTTGAACACGCCGACGACAAGACAGGCGGATTTCGTTTTGTCTGGGTCGCCAAGTTTACAGCTGTATTCCATGGTTGCTCCGTGATGACTGTTGCGCGGCCGGTCGAGCTTTCGCTGGCTGCTTGTTGCCGGTATGGTTCGCGTTTGCCGTGCGTCAGAGTGTAGCGAATCAGGAGCCTAAAGAAAGCATGATGGGGATCATAGACCGGATGCTTCTGCGGGAGATTTTCAAGACGCTGCTGGTCGTCGTCGTGGTCATCGCGGTGCTGCTGCTGTCGAATCTCCTTGTGCGCTATCTCGGCAAGGCAGCGGCCGGTGCGCTCAACACCGACGTGCTGCTCATGGTCGTCGGCCTCGAGTTGGTCAGGGCGCTCGGTCTGATCATCCCGCCGGCGTTCTTTTTCTCGGTGTTGTGGGTGCTCGGGCGTATGTACCGCGACAGCGAAATGGTAGCGCTGGCGGCGTCCGGTTTTGGTCACGGACGGATTTTCAAGTCGGTGTTGCTCGCTGCGGTGCCCCT
>CBDTXT010000466.1:0-2464 GCA_965364465.1 uncultured Chromatiaceae bacterium | reverse complement strand
TGTCCGGCAGCTTGGCGCTGACCTCCCAGCCGCCGCCCGGCGCCTCGTCGAGTGGATTGCCGTGCCTGTCGCGCAGGGTCTCGAGCCGGAAGCGCCGGTTGCCCTGCGGTGACACCAGTTCCAGCTCGTCACCGACCCGGAACTTGTTCTTGACCGACAGTCGGGTCAGCCCGGTGACCGGATCCGTACCGGCAACCTCGGCCACGAACTGCGAACGGGCGCTGGTCGATGCGCCCTGGCGATAGCTCTGCATCTCCTCGCTTGCGTGGCGCTGGAAGAACCCGTCCGTGTAGCCCCGATTTGCCAGGTGCTCGAGCTCGGCGAGCAGCGCGGGGTCGAACGGCTGCCCGTCGAGTGCGTCGTCGATCGCCCGGCGATAAACCTGCGTGGTGCGCGCGGTGTAGTAGTGCGATTTTGTTCGCCCCTCGATCTTCAGGCAGTCCACACCGATCTCGGTCAGGCGCCGGACATGCTCGACCGCGCGCAGATCGCGCGAGTTCATGATGTAGGTGCCGTGTTCGTCCTCGAAGATCGGCATGAACTCCCCGGGGCGCTCGCGCTCTTCGAGATAGTAGACCTCGTCTGCCCGCGGGTGGCGCCGGATCTCGGATGCCGGGATCCCGGCCACCGCGTCCAGGTCCTCGCGCGCGATCTTGTAGTCCCAGCGGCAGGAGTTGGTGCAGGTCCCCTGGTTGGCGTCGCGATGGTTGAAATAGCCGGACAGCAGGCAGCGGCCCGAATAGGCGATACAGAGCGCGCCGTGCACGAAGACCTCGATCTCCATATCCGGACATGCGTCACGGATCTCGGCGACCTCTTCGAGCGACAACTCGCGCGACAGGATGACCCGCGTCAACCCGATCGACTGCCAGAACTGCACACCGGCCGCATTGACGGTATTGGCCTGTACCGAAAGGTGAATCGGCATCTCGGGCCAGCGCTCGCGTACCAGCATGATCAGTCCGGGGTCGGCCATGATCAATGCATCAGGACCCATCGCGACCACCGGCGCGATGTCGTCGACGAAGGTCTTGAGCTTGGCACCGTGCGGCATCACGTTGGTCGCGACGAAGAATTGCTTGCGCTGCCGATGCGCCTCTTCGATCCCGACCCGCAGATTGCCTTCGAGGAAGTCGTTGTTGCGCACGCGCAGGCTGTAGCGCGGCATACCCGCGTAGACCGCGTCGGCACCGTAGGCAAAGGCATAGCGCATATTGCGCAGCGTACCGGCAGGGGCGAGCAGTTCAGGGGCTTTCATCGGTCACACTCCGGCTTGAATTGGACATGACATTGTCGCGTGGGCCGATCACATGACTACCCGGTGTCGCACAAGCACAATGACCAGCAGCACGGCCAGCAGTGCGGCCCAGAATACCGCGGCGACGAGCGTGGACTGCCGTGCCTTGCTGCGCTCGTACCAGGTGCGCGGCTGCAGCCCCTTGGCCATGAACACCAGCCTCGCAGCAACGATCACGCTGACCACGTTGACCGCGAGCAGCAGCATCGCCCCGCTCGCCAGCTCGGGGTGCCCGGCACCCAGCAACATGCCCATCGTCGCGGTCGGCGGCAGCAACGCGACCGCGACCATCACGCCGACCAGCGTCGAAGAGAGACCGGTGGTCAGCGACAGTACCGCGGCGGCGCCCGAGGCCAGCGCCAGCGCGACACCGTCCAGGCCGACGTCAGTCCGGGCGAGGATCTCGCGGCTGCCGAGCAGCATCTCGCCGCGGCCGATGTCGACCGGCCAGAACATGCCGATCAGCAGCGACAGCAGAAAGGCCAGCCCGATCCCGACCAGGTTTGCCTGAAGCGCCTTCCACAGCAGCTTGCGGTCGCCCAGGGTCGAGGCCAAGGCCAATGCGATATTGGGCCCAAGCAGCGGCGCAATCACCATCGCGCCGACGACGACGGCCAGGTTGTCCTCTATCAGGCCGATCGCGGCAACCACGGTCGACAGAAAGGTAAGCAGCAGAAAGTTGGTGTCGACCCGTGCGCCCTTCTCGACCTGGCTGTAAAGTTCCTCGCGCGTCGCGGTGGCCGCATGTCCCGCGTCCTCGGGCTCGCGTGGCAGGTAGGCGTCGACCGGCAACACCACGATGCGGACGTTCTCCGAGCCGCCGAACAGGCTTTGCAGCGAATCCATCACCGGCTGGCGGGTATGATCGTTGACCAACATGCGAAACGAGCGGCGGCCGTCGTCTGCCGGCGCGCCCCACCAATAGTCGGTGACCTCGTATTGATCGGCGATACCCGACAACGTATCCGTATGCCCGGCATCGGCCACGACCTCGATCAGGCGCATGCTGCTCTGCTCCTTCTGCTCTGTCCCGCGCTTCGGCCTCGATTGTAACGTCGTCGCCCGGCGGCGTTGGAAAACCTGTTCTTGGCCGACCGACAGGTCGAGTCGCGAACGCGACCGGTGCGGCGGGCATAGCCCGCCCTACGAGTCTCTCTCCTCGCAGCC
>CBDTXT010000465.1:0-2500 GCA_965364465.1 uncultured Chromatiaceae bacterium | reverse complement strand
TGCCTGACTGAGATAAAGACCGGCCCAGCTTTCCCCTGACAGGGCGAGCGTGATGTCCGGCTGCCGGGCATAATTGTCAGGCTCGGCAATGAACTCGGCGATGGCGCGACGGATGTGCAGACCTGCACTGCTGCCATCGTCAAAATCGAACCGCACGTAACTGTTGGTCTCGCCGCTCTTTTTCGGGTCAATGCGGACGCGGAAGTAATCCACATAGGTGGTGGGCGAACCGGCAATGGTCTCAGGTGCCGGCGGGATCAGACGCGGGATCGTCACCTTGCCTTCAAGCGACAGGGCTTGTGACATCAGGTGCGCGCGATCATTGCCCCCGGTGCTGACGTAGGCCATCTGACGCAGCGCGTCTGCCTTCAGTTGGCGCACATCGGCGTCCTGCGGGTCAAGCTGGTAGAGATAGTTCACCAGTTGCGCAGCCCAGGAATACTCCTTCTTCTCCATGGCGGCAGACGCCGCAGCCAGAACCTTTTCGCGCCCTCCCATCAGGGGTACGAGACGTTCCGCCTCGGCCTGCGGTGTCACTGGTTTCAGGTTGGCCGCGTCATTGTCGTACCAGCCCACCGACTGATAGAAGATCGCCGGAGAATAGGACGAAATCTCGCCGTAGTTCTGCAGGTTGTTGGGGATCTCATCGAGATAAGCCGGAAACTGCACAAATTCGCGCAGTTCGTCCGGGCCAAGCCCACCCAGAATGCCGCGCAGGGATTGGTCCAGCACGAAGGCAGCCCCATCCAGGTAGCCTTCCAGAACCCGCATCACGTTTTCCTTGCCAACGACTGCCTTCGCGGCGGCAGAAACCAGAACCTCGGCCCCCAGATCACGGTTGAATTTCAGCCCCGCGATCCATTCACGCGGATCACGAAAGACGTCACCGCGCACGGAATAAAGCTGTGGCGGGCTGGACCACAGCATCGTGGTCAGCAGGATTTTGCGCTCTGGCATCCAGACGGTCGTATGCACCTTGTCATCCGATCCGTATTTGGTGAAGAACTGCATCTTCTCGCCAAGTACGGTCATTTCCTGTCCGTCCTCGACCGGGGTGTTGACCGGAATGAAGGTGGATTCCGTATCCGTCAGGGTCATGGGGACCACAAAGGCATCCGGGCCCTCTGCTGGCAGGTAACTGTTGAACTGGATCAACGCACGCGCGGTCAGATAGGGGCCAATTTCGTTGAAATAGGCCGGGATTCCAGAACTTTTCTGGTTTTCTTCGTAGACATCATTCAGGTTGGGGTGGCCGATGACCATGACATCATCGTTGCCCTCGGCCAGCACACCGGCCCCCAGAACCGTATGGGAATGTCCGTAGATGATGGCCTTGATCGGCTTGTCGCTGACAGTGCGGATGGCCGCCAGCAGCAATTCACCGTCATGCTTGCTGTCGCCCGTGTCAAAGGCGATCAGCCCTTCGTCGGTGTCGATCACGGCGATCGGGGCCAGACCATAGCCGCCAAAATGCCAGACACCTTCGGCCGGGGTGTCGATCGTTGGCGTGGTCCAGGCAACGTCATCGATCCCATCCAGAATCTTCTTGTTGGCAATCGCCCCGTTGGGGGCTTCGACCAGTTCCACTGGCCCGCCCATATAGGGTGAGAGTTCCTGCGCAATCGCCGCCGGAGCAATGGCCCCGCACGCGAGCAGGACAAGTACCTTCGATAGTTTCATTGGATAAATCCCTTACTAAAAATACGCCGGTTGAGTGTTCTTAACCGTATGAAGCTTCTGATTTACTTCACCGGCTCAATAGGCGGGAAGGTCCAGGTGCCGTCGAGGATCGCCTCTCGCGGCAGGTAGAAGCGGAGGGAATAGTTCCAGCCGGGTGAGATCGGGATGCAATTCACCCGGTCGTCCCCGCAGCCACCGAAGTGGAGCGTATAGGATCCGTCATCGTTCGGTTTGGCGCTGACGTTGTTGTAGCTGTTCACGCCAAGATCGTTTGCCTCCAGATAGCCGTCTGCGTTGTAGACGGTGACGGACCAGAACGCGTCCACCGGCACATCCTTGACCGTTACCGCGTGCAGGGTCTTGCCGTCATTGGCGTCAACGCTGTCCACGACATAGGAGGCAGCCGTGCGCGGCAGCCCGCCCCAGCCTGCCGCGGCGCCCACAAGGTGGTCGATGGGTCGAACCTCATCCTTGCGACCGAAGGCATAATCCGCGTTGAAGCCGAGTACGGCGATGTCGCTCAGCGCCTTGCGGGCCACGGCGAGGGCCTCGAGATCCCAGTCGGGCGTCTCGAAGGGGCCTTTGCCACCGCCGCTCACCTCGATGGCGTCCTGTGCGGCGTGCGCCTTCGCGATGTCATCCGGGTCCGAGACATCCACGAACGTGCGGAAGGTCACGGAGGCAAAACGGGTGCCCACCTCGTCTTCGGTCAGCCGGTAGGTCCCAGGCTCGGATTCGGCGAACAGGTAGTGATCCTGACTGACCACATGCATGGACTGATAGCGGCCGTCGATTTCGGGCAGCGTGACCTCCACCGGCT
>CBDTXT010000464.1:0-2507 GCA_965364465.1 uncultured Chromatiaceae bacterium | reverse complement strand
GCTACAACCTGCGCCGCGAGCCCGAAGGGACACCGGTCCAAACTTTCACGAGCAATATCGCGTCACTGATCTTCTTCGCACTGGCCGGTGAGGTCATCTGGCAGGTCGGGCTACCGATGGGCCTGGCCCAGATGGCCGGCGCCTGGGCCGGATCGCACCTGGTGATGCGGCACGGCGCCCGCCTGATCCGGCCGGTGCTGGTCGCGGTATCGCTGGCGATCTCGGTGAAACTCCTGTTAAGCGATTGACCTGTTCGCCGCGGGGACGCAGCCGCCGAGCCACGATGAACGGGTTCACGACGAACCGCAGTTCCGATGCGCCGGGGCGCCGGTGCCAATCGGCCAAGCGCCTATATGCCGCGCACGTCGACGCCGGATTGCCCATAATGCGCCGGAGACCCGAACTGAAGGATCACCCGACCCATGTGGCTGCGCACGAGCTGCGACCTGACCTTCGATATCCTGCAACCGGTTCCGCTGGTGTTGATGCTGCGGCCGCGCAGCGGCGCCCAGCAATGGATCGCGCGCGAGGAGTACCGGCTCGAGCCGAGCGTTCAGGTGTTCGAGTTCACCGATGACTACGGCAATCTCTGTCAGCGCCTGATCGCGCCGATCGGACGCTTCGAGGTCTGCACCAGCGCCGATGTGACGATTGCCGACTATGTCGACCAGGCGTTCGGCGCACCGTTTGTCGAGATCCAGTACCTGCCCGATGCGGTGCTCAGCTTCCTGCTGCCGAGCCGCTATTGCGAATCCGATCGCTTCCATGAGATGGCGAGCGAGATCACCGCCGACCAGCGACCCGGCTACAACCAGGTCGCGGCGATCGTCGCCTGGCTGCACGACAAAATAAGTTATCGCCCGGGCAGCAGCGATATCCCCGTGTCCGCGGTCGAGGTCAACTGGAGGCAGATCGGCGTCTGCCGCGATCTGGCGCACCTCGGCATCGCGCTGTGCCGCAGCCTCAGCATCCCCGCGCGCATGGTCGTGGGCTACCTCTACCAACTGGAGCCTATGGATCTGCACGCCTGGTTCGAGGCCTACGTGGGCGGACGCTGGTATACCTTCGACCCGACCCAGGCCGAGCTTGCCGGCGGGTATGTCGCGGTCGGCTATGGTCGCGATGCCGCAGACGTCGCCGTGTACAATCAATTCGGGCCTGCGATCTACCCGACGGCACAGACCGTGCGGGTGCAGCGCCTGCGGCGCTAACCCGATCGTTTCCGAGACGCCTTATCTTATGCAGTTCAGCATCCGACACCTCACGCGCTATCGCTATTCGCATCCGGTCCAGTTCGGCCCGCAGCAGCTGCGCTTCCGCCCACGCGATGACGGGGCACAGCGCGTTATCGACTTTCAGCTGAAGATCAGCCCGACGCCGCACGGACGCAACGAACAACTGGATCTCGAGGGCAACCGGGTGACGCAGGTCTGGTTCGACGCAGAGGCAGACCACCTGGATATCGACGTGAACATGCGGGTCGAGACCCTGCGTCGCAATGCCTTCGATTTCATCCTTGCCCCGGAGGCGACGGTGCTGCCCTTCGAGCATCGACATGGTGCCACCTGTGCGCGGGCCTATCTGGAACGCATCAAACCGGATGACACGGTCACCGCGTTCGCCGCCTCGCACAGCCTGGCCGTCAGGAGCGATACGATGGCATTTCTCGACCGGCTCAATCACGAGCTGTTCAGCGGATTCAGCCACATCCATCGTGAAACCGGCGCGCCGCAAAGCCCGGCCGCGACGCTGCAGAGCCGCAATGGCGCATGTCGGGACCTGACCGTGCTGTTCGTCGATTGCTGTCGTGCAGAAGGCATCGCCGCACGCTTCGCGAGCGGTTACCAGAAGGGCGATCTGCAGAGCGAAAGGCGTCACCTGCATGCCTGGCCGGAAGTCTATCTGCCCGGCGCCGGCTGGCGAGGCTTCGACCCGACGCATGGTGAGGCGGTCGCCGATGCCCATGTCACGATCGCGGCGGGGGCCCATGCGCGTGACACGATGCCGGTACGCGGGACGTTTCTCGGCGACGGCGCTGACAGCACACTCGACTACCGGGTGGAAATCGAGGTGTCGGAGCAATAACGCCCGATGCCACGCTGTCGCAGAGACCGGGTGCACGCCCGCTTGTGGCGCGATCGAGCGGCACGATGACACCCCTGTTCAGGACAATTCGCTTGCCGCATCCGGGTGCGTCACGACGCCGAGGGTGTGCGGTTGGTGCATCATTGCAGCTGCCAGCGCGGGTTCGGTAGCGCCGCGCGTCATCGGTCACGCGGCCGAACGACACCGCGGAGCCCGCCCCCGCGGCCTGAAACCAGGTAACCGGCGGTTACCGGGCCGCCCACGCTGCGAATTCGCAATGCTGGCAAGCGACTTGCAGTGTTATTTTCCGCGCCTCGCCCGGCACCGTGACAATGGCGCGATCCGCAGTGTACGACAATGCGCTAAGGTGAATGGCACTTACTTAAGCCGATACGGGTTGTTTCTGGAGGAAACGTCGGTGG
>CBDTXT010000463.1:0-2516 GCA_965364465.1 uncultured Chromatiaceae bacterium | reverse complement strand
ATTGAGTACCTTGGTCCCGGCGGTCGCGCGGCGCAGGTTGTAGCCGAGTAACAGCACGAAGGCTGCGGCGAAGAAGCTGCCCGTGCCGGGGCCGAAAAAACCGTCGTAGAAGCCGACCGTGAATCCGATCAGGAGACCGAACATGCCATGGCCGATGCGATGCTGTGCGTCCTGATCGCCGATGCGCGGTGAGAACAAAAAGTAGAGCGCGAACGCGATCAGCAGGGTCGGGACCAACCGCTCGAGCAACTCCGATCCGAGGTGGCGCACCGCGATGGTGCCGCACGCCGAGCCGACGAAGGTGAGCAAAACCGGGATGCGCAGCCGGGCCAGGTCGATCTCGCCTCGTCGCACGAAGTTGTAGGACGCGGTCAGGGTGCCGAAGCTGCCCTGCAGCTTGTTGGTCGCGAGCGCCTGGACCGGCGGCAGACCCGCCCACAGCAGCGCCGGGAGTGCCAGCAGCCCGCCGCCGCCGGCGATCGCGTCGATCATCCCGGCCACGCCGGCGATCGCGATCAGGATCAACAGGGTGTCGAGCGGCAGCGCTTCCACGGGTGCACCTGCAAAACGCCGCATTGTAGACCAAGCTGGATATCGCGATGCGCGGGATGGTTCCGGGTGAACCGGCCGGATTCCCGGCAACGCAGGCGCTGGCGCTCAATAGCTCAGTCGGACACGCGGGTTACCGGCCGACCCAGTCCGCGAGGCTTTCGATCGCGGTCGTGACCCGGTCGCAGTGGTGCTTCACGAAGGCCTCGTCGACCGGCTCGTCCGCGGCCCTGGCCAGTGCCGTCTCGCCGTCGAAGTCGACGATCGCCAGGCGCAGCGACAGCTCGCGGTCGGGACGACCGAAGCAGTCGCCGGGCAGTACCGCGACGCCGGTCTCCTCGAGCAGGCGTTCGCAGAAGGTCCGGCCGTTGTCGATGCCGCGCCCGGTCAGTCGGTCGCGATGCGCCTCGAAGCGCGGGAAGAGGTAGAAGCCGCCGGCGGCCGGGCTCATCACCGCGCCCGCCCCGGTCAGCGTCCGATGCGCGTGGCCGGCCAGCTCGGCGAGGATGCGCCGGCTGCGCTGCAGATAGCCGGTCATCTCCGGCCGGTCCTCCAGTGCGCTGACCGCCGCATACTGGATCGGCGCGCTGGTCGAGGTGAAGGTCTCGCTGGCGACGGCTGCCATCGCATCGGCCAGCCAGCTCAGCGACTCGGGAAACACGAAGAAGCCCAGGCGCCAGCCGCCGGCACCACACCACTTGCTCAGGCCGTTGCTGATGATGGTGCCTTCCGGGTAGTAGCGCGCCAGCGAGACGTGCCCGTCGGTGTAGTGCGTGCCGCTGTAGATCTCGTCGGACAGCGCCAGCACGCGGTACTTGCGCAGCACCTCGGCCAGCGCCTGCAGCTGCTCGGCGCTGTAGGACAGCCCGGTCGGGTTGCTTGGCGAGTTCAGGATCAGCAGGCGCGGCCGTTCCGGGTCGCGGGCGCAGAGTTCTTCGAGTGCGTCGGGCTCAACGCCCAGGCCGGTCTCCGGCCGGGTGCGCAGCCAATGGATGTGGCGTCCGATGATCCGCGCCTGCGGCGCATACGACACCCAGGACGGCGAGGGTATTACCAGGTCGCCGTAGTACACGAGCTGCACCAGGAACATCAGCTCCTTGGTGCCGGGGCCGACCAGCACGTTGTCCGGCGAGTAGTCGAGGCCCTCGGTGCGCCGGACCCAGTCGACCACGGCCTCGCGCAGCGCGGGCAGGCCCTTCACCGCGAGGTAGTCCTTCTGATGGGCGTTGCGCGCCAGGCTGTCGCGCACATGTCCGGGTACCGGGAAGGGCGACTGGCCCAGACCCAGGCGATACACCTGGCGTCCCTGCGCCTGCAGGCGCTTCGAGTGTTCGTTGATCGCCAGCGTCGCGGAATTGCCCATCCCGCGGACATTCAGATTCAGATAGACCTCGGGCGAGCGTGGCTGGTTGACGGACATGGTGGTGGTTCCTTGGGCGGGGCCGGGTGGATTGACTAAGGTTGGCAGTGTCAGACAAAGGATAGGGCAATGGCCGGCGACACCCCAACGCAAAAATACCCGATCGTATGGCAGCCTTCTCAGCAGTCGCTGGATTGCAGCCAGATGGGTCGGTTCATACAGCAGGTCGCAGACGAGACCGGCCGCGTTTTCGCCGACTATGCGGACCTGTGGCAGTGGTCGGTCGACGATCGTGCCGGCTTCTGGTCGGCGCTGTGGCGCTACACGGACGTGATCGCCAGCCGCGAATGGGACAGTGCACTGGTCGACGGCAATGCGATGCCCGGCGCGCGCTGGTTCGTGGGTGCGCGGATGAACTTCGCCGAGAACCTGCTGCGCTATCGCGACGGCCATGCCGCGATCCTGTTTCACGGCGAAGACGGCAGTGAGCAACGCCTGAGTTATGCGGAACTCTATCGGCAGAGTGCGCGACTCGCCGCCGCGCTGCACGATCTGGGCATCGGCCCCGGCGACCGGGTCGCGGCGGTCGTGCCGAACATCCCGCAGG
>CBDTXT010000462.1:0-2525 GCA_965364465.1 uncultured Chromatiaceae bacterium | reverse complement strand
AGCAGGCGCAGGGCCGGCTTTTTGTTCTCGACCAGCGTGAGGTCCATGTTGCGATACGAGAAATCGGCCGGTAGCAGATCGAGATTGGCGAAATCAGATCCCTTGACCGCCTCATCCGGATCGCGCTTGCCGCGCAGCATTCGCTGGCTGCCCTTGACCTTGGCCTTGATCCGCAGATAGTAGGTCGTAGCGGCCTGCGGATCGAGGTCCCAGATCAGCGTACGCAGTCCGCTGCTCGCGGCGAGGTGACCGAGATTGACCGAGGTCGCGGTCTTTCCGACACCACCTTTGATGTTGTAGACGCCGATGATCTTCATCCGAGTTCAGTCACCCCGCCGCTTGAAAAGCTGTTTGTAGAGCTGGCGGTTTTCGGGCGAGTCGAACCGTGCGAAGCAGCCCGCAAAACGCTCGTGGGCCTCTTGTTGATGACGCAACAGATCGGCGACCAGCGCACCAACCGCCATCACGCTGCGCAGGGACTGCGGGTCTTCGCGGTCGAACTCGGCGGCGAAAGTGCGCAGCCGGTCGGCCTGCACCTCCTTGTCCTGGTACTCGCCCAGATCGTCGAGCAGATCCTTGAGCGTTCGAATGATGCCTTTGAGCGGCTTTTCCGGATACAGGTTGCGAAAGAACTCGATCAAATAGCGCAGCTTCTTGCAATCCTTGCGCAGTTCGTGCATCTCCTCGGGCGGGCCATCCGGTTTCACCGTACGCCCGACGCTGAGGACCTTTTTGTACATTCGCCAGATACGCTGCGACGCGACCCGCTCGACCGGCAGGTCTGCGAACCAGCCGGGCTCGCCGGGCAAGACCTCGACCTCGAGCAAGTTGCGCCAATCCTGCAGCAAGGCCTTGAACTCGGGTGATCCCAGCTTGCGCTTCAGTCTGGCCTGCTCCGTGACATGGGCGGCCTGCAGGTGCTCTTCGAGCGCGTCGAGGTCGCCCGCCATCGCGGCCGGCAGTATGGCGCGGTAATGCGGCAGTTCGAGCAGGAAGACGTCGAGATCGCGGGTCGGGCCGGTGATCTGTCCGAGCCAGGCGAAACGCTGCTTGAACTCGTCGACGATCGGCTCCGGCAGCACCCGTTTCACTTGACTCAATGCAGAGCGCGTACGTCGGGTCGCCACGCGGAGATCGTGCAGAAATTCGGAATCGAGATTTGCGCGGGTCCCCTGCACGTTCCGCTCGATGGTGTCGAGCAGCGTCAGCAGGATCGTGCGCAGGGCCTCGAGTGCCGGTTGCCCAGGCTGCAAGGGTACATCGAGCTTCGAGCTGTAATCACCGGCCACGCGCCCAATCGCGGTGATCGACTCCTCGAACAGGCACGCGGGGGCCCTTGGCCATTCGATGTCCCGGGCAAGATAGTTCTCGAGTGCCGACAACTCGTTGTCGTAACCGCGCACCGGCATCAGTTGCAGCCTTGGCCACAGTGCGCGCGGTTCTTTCGAATCGGAGGGCTCGGACTGCAGCGTCAGCAACTGCAGGCGCACCACCGTCTTGCCGTCGTGATTGAGCATCCTGAGCCCGATGGCGGTGCCGGACACAAGGGCGACCGGCAGCAGAACCCGCATCGCGAGCAGCTCCGACAAGCGCGACCGCAGCTCGCCTTCGGGCAGATCACCGGGCCAAGCAGGCGTCCCGTCGAAACCGACGGGCTCGGCACGCTCTTCGCCCTGGGCAGACCGCAACCGCAGAACGGTACCCTGTGGCGAAGCGACTTGCAGCAGACGCAGACCCGCAGCGTGCAGCCGCCAGTCGAAGCTATCGTAGTAGCGCAGAGAAAACGCGATGGTTTCGCCGAGCTGACAATGTTCATCACCGCCGAGCTGATCCATCACCCGTGTGGCGTCAAAATTGTGCGGCAACAAGAACCCGCTGCTGTCAGAGTCGTTCATCGTGGTCAATAATCCTGTCGGAGTAGGCTATGGGCTCGACGGTCTCGGCGATCGCGACCGCTTCACCAGCAAGACGCCGGCTCGATTTCTTGTGGAACGGTGTTCCCGGCGCCCGCCTTCCCGAACCTTATCCCGTTAGCTGCCGCCTGGAAACAGTAATCGCCGCCGAACCGGGGATTCGACTCACGTGAGCGACCGGCATCGTGGATAATCACCATCCTGACCCGGAGATTGCTCGTCACCCCGGGCTTGCCGACCAGCGCAACACCGGCCCCCATTAGTATTTGTTGATTCTGTGATTTAAACTCGTGGCGGCAGGTCTGGCCTGCAGCCGGCCGCGGTGCGAGGCAGACGCGCCGGCGACAGCAGACGGGCACCGCGACCCGAGAAGGACCCGGGCCTAAACCCAATCGACCCTACAGTTGAGGAGAGGACGATGTTCAAACCCACACTGATTGGCATTGCATTGCTGGGTGTGCTCGGCACGACCGTGCTCCACGCCGACCAGCCCCCCGCCACCCAGTTTCAACCGACGCCGTCGGGGGCCACCCCACCACCGCTGCAGCAGAACAGCTTATCCATCGAGCAGTTGCCGGCCTGGGTCGAGGAGCGCCGGGCGCAGCTCGGTAT
>CBDTXT010000461.1:0-2535 GCA_965364465.1 uncultured Chromatiaceae bacterium | reverse complement strand
GCACGATGCGGCGACCCCGCTGAAACTTCAGGCCGATTCACGTCGACCGAGCCCGCCCGTCGCCTCAGGGTTCCCAGCACCGGGGAATCAAGGGCGGGGGCTGCTGCCCGTCACCACCTTCGGTCGAGCTCGACAGGGGGCGCAATCAGTCACCCTGGATCAGCGGCACGACTTCGCCGGCCTTGTGCGGGGCACCCCCGGCGCGCCGACGCTCGGGGACGAACCAGTTCAACAGCTCGCCGAGTCGGGTCGCGTCATAAGCTTCACAGGCCTTCTCGACCTCGTCCAGCCGATTCGTCAGCAGGTCCCAGCCAACCTCGCGATAACGCGCGAGACGGATCTGTTCATGGCTGGTATCCATCAGCTTCTCTCGCTCGTGGAACAGCTCCTCGTGCAGTTTTTCGCCCGGCCGCAGTCCCGTGTAGACGATCTTGATCTCGCGTCCCGGCACCTTGCCCGAAAGGCGGATCATCTCCTCGGCCAAGCGACTGATGTTGACGGGCTTACCCATATTGAGCACGAAAATCTCGCCCCCCTGCCCCAGCACACTGGCCTGCATGATCAGCTGACAGGCCTCGCGGACCGTCATGAAGTAGCGCTCCATCTCTGGATGGGTCACGGTCACCGCTTCGCCCGCCTTGATCTGCTTTGCGAACAATGGGACGACACTGCCGGCAGACCCGAGCACGTTACCGAATCGCACCGTTATGAACCGGGTTTCGGAGTTTGCGTTCAGGTTCTGCACATAGATCTCGGCTACGCGCTTGGTGACGCCCATCACATTGGCCGGGTTTACCGCCTTGTCGGTCGAGATCAGCACGAACTCCGAACAGCCGTAGCGGTCGGCCGCCTCGGCTACCACCTTCGTCCCGACAATGTTGTTCTTGACCGCCTCACGCACCTGCGTCTCGAGCATCGGCACATGCTTGTAGGCCGCCGCATGGAAAACCACCTGTGGATGATAGCGACCGAACAGGCGGTCACAGGCAACCGCATCGGTGATGTCCGCAAGGTGGGCATGTAGCGACAGCTCGGAGAAGTGCTCGCGCAGCTCGAGCTCGATCCGGTACAGATTGTACTCGCTGTTTTCCAACAGGATCAGCGCGGCCGGTTGCAGGCTCGCGATCTGCCGACACAGCTCCGACCCGATGGAACCGCCGGCCCCGGTAACCATGATGACCCGGCCGGTCAGTCCCTCACGGATGCGCGGCCAGTCGAGGTTCACCGGCTCACGTCCGAGCAGGTCTTCGATCCGGACCTTCCGCAACTCCTTCACACCGATCTGGCCACTCATCAGGTCTTCGAGATGCGGGACCGTGCGAAACGGGACCCCACACTCCTCGGCCAGCGCCACCAGATACCGCATCTGCGCGGCATTCGCCGAAGGCACCGCCAGCATAATCAGATCGACGGCCAGTTCCTTCACGACCCGAGGCATCGCCGCATAGGGCCCGACGACCCGGATGCCCTGAATCTCTTTGCCCTGAGTGGCGCGTTCGTCATCGACGAAGGCGACTGGCTGGTATGCCTGACGCGGGTCGCGCAGCATGTCGCGGACCAGCATCTCGCCGGCCTTCCCGGCGTTCACGACCAGTACGCGCTGGGCCGAACGGAAATTTCGCCGGTGATCCTTCCACCAACGGTAGAAAAAGCGCGGCAGCGTCAGGCAGCCGAGCAGGAGCAGGCCATACAGCGGCACGACCGCGCGCGGCACGCTGCTTAGCATACCGGTCAGATACAGCGCCAGCGCACTGATCAGAACACCGGCCACCAGCGCCCGACTGATACGAACCAGGTCCGGAAGCGAGGCGAAACGCCAGACCCCCCGGTAGAGGCCGAAATGCCAGTTAACCATGGCCTGTAGCGGCAACACGAGGAGCAGTGGCAGCAGCGCCTCGGGCCAGGCCGCGGCAGGGAACGGGCCCAGATTGAAATGCAGCCAGTAGGCGCCGAACCAAGCGACCGGGATCATCGACAGGTCGTGCAACAGCACAGCGGCTCGGCCGCGCAAACGCTCCAGTGCCTTCGTAGTCATATCTTCCCAGGTAACTCGCTGGTTTCGTGTTGGCCGCCCTGTGGCCGGGATGTCGGCTGCGCGGCTTCGGAGACGGCTTCGGGCGGGGGCACACTGAAGGTCCGAGGTGGCAGGTGTGCGCAACGCACCTCGCCCAAACCCTCGCGATCTCCCTAGGCTACATCAGGGAAAACCCCCACGCCAGCCACCCCTGTCCGCCCGCCGCGGATCAGCTACCCAACTGGCGACGTTTTGACCTTGTCGTCAATGGCTTGTGCAGGAAAAATCGCAACGTGCTTTAACTTGACGATGTTACCCGGTTGATTCCGGATTTTGCAACGCGCGCTCGCCATCCGGTGCGCCCGCACGACACGCGGGTCCATGAACGCCTCAGTAGACGCTGGGATCGGAGCGATTGGGGCGCGTCCGGAATCGGCGGTGGATCCAAAGGTACTGTTCCGGGTACTGGCGGACCCAGCGCTCGATGATATCGTTGGTGCGCTGCGTGTCCGCTTCCAGGT
>CBDTXT010000460.1:0-2551 GCA_965364465.1 uncultured Chromatiaceae bacterium | reverse complement strand
GGCAGGCCGCGCATCGTCCGGTCTGCCGTCGTCACGCAAGCGCTTACCCGATGGCCAGTGGATTTTGTCAATGAACCCATCGAACTTCGAACCTACCGCGGCCAGCTACCCGGTTGACGGTGCCGGTCTCGGCCTGCGAATGGACCTGATCGACGCGTTGCGGACCGACCCGCCCCGGCAGGTCGACTTTTTCGAGATCGCGCCGGAGAACTGGCTGCGCGTCGGTGGCGCCCGGGGCAAGGCGCTGCAGTTCTTCGCTGAGCGCTACCCGCTCGTTTGCCACGGACTGTCGCTGTCGATCGGCGGCCCGGCACCGCTCGACGACGGATTCCTGGCCGAGCTGAAGACCTTTCTCGACCGACACCGGGTCCAGGCTTACACGGAACACCTCTCCTATTGCGGCGACAGCGGTCAACTCTACGACCTGATGCCGATTCCGTTTACCGAAGAGGCGGTGCACTACGTCGCCGATCGGATAGGCCACGTCCAGGACATGCTCGAACGTCGCATCGGCATGGAGAACGTGTCCACCTATGCGGCTCCCGCTGGCGATATGACCGAGCTCGAGTTCCTCAACGCCGTGCTCGACGAGGCCGACTGCGGGCTGCATCTCGACATCAACAACATCTACGTGAACAGCATCAACCACGGTTTCGATGCCTACGACTACCTCGCCGGCATCCCTGCAGAGCGCATCATGTATGCGCACATCGCCGGCCACTATCGCGAAGCGGACGATCTGCGGGTCGACACGCACGGTGAGGACGTGTTGCCGGAGGTCTGGGACCTGCTCGATGCGGCCTATCGGCAATACGGCGTGTTCCCAACGCTGCTCGAGCGCGATTTCAATATCCCGCCGCTCGACATTCTGCTCGGCGAGGTCGACGAGATCGTGACCCGGCAGCGCCTGTGGCGGGGGGGCAGTGGTGCCGTCGTCGCCTGACATGGAACTGCCGCGTTTCCAACAACAACAGCTCGCGTTTACCGCGCACATCCGCGACCCAGGCAAAAATCCCGTGCCCGAAGGCATCCCGCCGCGGCGTATGGGCATCTACAGCGAGCTGTTCTTCAACAACATCAACGAGCAGTTGTCGATCAACTTCCCCGTGTTGCGCCAGATCACCGACGAGGTCGCATGGCATGCGCTGGTACGCGACTTCATGGTGAAGCACCGCAGCCAGACGCCATTGTTTACCGAGGTGGGCCTGGAGTTCATCGAATACCTTCAGCGCGAGCGCGAGGCCGAATCGGTCGACTGGCCCTTCATGCTCGAACTGGCGCATTACGAGTATGTCGAGCTGGCGGTTGCGATCAGCACTGCGGAAGACGATCTGGCCGATTACGATCCGAACGGTGACCTGCTACAGGGTTGCCCGCTGGTCGGCCCGACCGCATGGAACCTCAGCTACCAGTGGCCGGTTCATCTGATAGGGCCGGATCACCTGCCTCAGCGGCGGCCCGCCGAGCCCACCCATCTGGTGGTCTATCGGGACCGCCAGGACCAGGTGCACTTCCTTCAGATCAACGCCGTGACCCAGCGCCTGCTTCAGCTGCTGAAAGAAAATCCGGAGCACTCGGGTCTGGATGTGTTGAAGACGATCGCCGAAGAGCTCGCCCACCCCGATCCGCACGCCGTGATCGAGGGCGGCAGGGACCTGCTGGACGACCTGCGTCGTCGCAACGTGATCCTCGGCACCCGGGCCTGAGTCCGTTCGCGCGCCACGGAGCACAACCACGCCGCCATCTGGCCGCATCTGAGACCTGGGGACAAGAATGATCGGATTACTGAATCGTCTGCAAGATCTGTTGGACAGCTTCCGCGCACTGGATTTTCTTGCGCCGCTGGCGCTCCGTCTTTACCTGGTGCCGGTGTTCTGGATGGCCGGTACCAACAAGCTTGCCGACATGCCGAGCACCGTCGCTTGGTTCGGCAATCCCGACTGGGGACTGGGCCTGCCGATGCCCGAACTGATGGCCTGGGCGGCCGCGCTGACCGAGGCCGGGGGCGCCATCCTGCTGCTCATCGGCCTTGCCGTGCGCTGGATCTCGATACCCTTGATGGTCACGATGGTCGTCGCCGCGGTCACCGTACACTGGCAGAACGGCTGGGCGGCGATCGCTGAGACCGCCGAGTCCGGCGAGCGCCTGGCTGCAGCCAAGTCGCTGCTGCAGGAGCACGGCAATTACGACTGGCTGACGGGCTCCGGCGAGTTTGTGATCCTGAATAACGGTATCGAATTCGCCGCGACCTATTTCATCATGCTGCTTGCGCTGTTCTTCATCGGTGCCGGCAGGTACTTCAGCGTCGACTACTGGATCGCGCGGCGCTACCGCGACTGAGGGCGACTCGGTGCCGGGCCCCGCCCGACATGCCGGCGCCTGCACGGAAAGACGGACCTCGTCCGCCGGGCAGCGGCGGATCTAACCCGAAAATCTCACCGGGCGAACGGTGGTGATTGCAAAACAGGCTTTGAAACATGGAGTGAGGTTCAATGCTCTGCTATCGGGTGAATGACAGTCTGTTCTATGTGGGTTTTGGAACGATTTGACC
>CBDTXT010000459.1:0-2556 GCA_965364465.1 uncultured Chromatiaceae bacterium | reverse complement strand
AGCGAGCAGCGGGCCGCATCGTATCGCGTCCTGCTCGGCGACAGCGATCAGGACGGGGTGGTGGACCCGAGCGATCTCTGTGGGGGCACGGTGGCGGGGCGGACCATCGATCGCAGCGGCTGCGCCATTGGCGACGAGATCGTGCTCCAGGGTGTCGCCTTCGCCTGGAGCTCGACGCAGCTGACGCCCGAGGCACGCCGCTCACTCGACGATGTCGCGCAACGCTTGATCGATCATCCGGACGTCTATTTCGAGGTCGCCGGTCATACCGACAGCACCGGCGACGCCGAGTCGAACCGCAGGCTGTCGACCTTGCGCGCCGAGGCGGTCAGGGACTACCTGCTGACGAAGGGGGTGTCCGCCGACCGGCTCGTGGCGGTTGGCTATGGTGACCGACGCCCGGTCGCCGACAACAACGACGAGGCGGGCCGTGCACTGAACCGCCGGGTGTCCCTCGTCCGGCTGGAGTGACGGTGCCGCGTTGCGACCCGGCGCCTCGAACGTGAAGCCGGTCGCGCCGCCGCTGGTGCTGGCAGGACCGATGTTGCGCCGCCTGGCACCGCAACGCCTGACCCTTTGGCTCGCGGTCAGCGAACCGGTGCGCGCCAGGCTCGAACTGTTTTGCGACGAGGTGGGCGCACAGCGATATGCGCTGGAACCCGCAACGGCGGCGTGCCGTCTTCTGAATGCGGGTGCCCGGCTACACTATCTGCTGATCGACCTGCCGCTGAACGCCGCGCTGCCCACCGATCGCTGGGTCGGCTACCAGATTGCGCTGCAGCCTGTCGCGACGCCAGACGCGCGCTGGTGCGATTACACGGATTGGGCGCCCGACCTGTGTTACCCGGGGAAGTCCTCGCCTGGCTTCGTCTTGCCGGCAAGGGTTGGCTCAGTGCTGCACGGCTCCTGCCGCAAGCCGCACTACCCGGGCGGTGACGGGCTGGTTCAGGCCGATCGACTGCTTGCGCGCTGCGTGGCGGGTGCGCCGGACTCGATGGCGCAGGCGCCATCCGAGACGCTGCCGACCTGGCCGTCGGCGCTGCTATTGACCGGTGACCAGATCTACGCGGACGATGTTGCCGGACCGATGTTGCGTGCGATCCACCATCTCGTCGCGCAACTCGGTATGCCGACCGAATTGCTGCCGGGCGCGAACGAGACCGGGCTGTCCGACGCCGAGGCCCTATACCGTCACCCGGCCGGGTATTACCGGCGCGAGGCGCTGTTGCCGAGGCACAAGCGGAACTATGCGCTGATCGAGGTGCTGTTCGGCGGCGTCGAAAAACCGGTATTCACCACCGACAGCGCACACAATCACCTGATCACGCTGGCCGAGGTGCTGGCGATGTACCTGCTGGTATGGTCGCCGGCCCCCTGGACACTGGTCGAACTCGAGCCGCCCGACTCGCTCGACAGCGCGGGACGTGCGCTCTACGACGCAGAGCGTCCGCTGATCGATGCCTTCGTGACCGAATTGCCCGCAGTACGCAGACTCTTCGCGCACCTGCCGGTGGCGATGATTTTCGACGATCACGACATCACCGACGACTGGAACCTGAGCCGGGAGTGGGAGGATATCGCCTACGGCCATCCGTTCTCGCGCCGCGTGATCGGCAACGCGCTGCTCGGATACCTGCTCAACCAGGCCTGGGGCAACTGCCCGGATGCGTTCGACGACGGGATCCTCGAACAGCAGCAACAGTGCCTGGCGGCCCCGGGGACCGCGCCGCACGATGCGTTGATCGAGCGCATGTTGCGGTTCGATCGGTGGCACTATCGCTGGCCCACCACGCCGCCACTGCTCGTGATCGACACCCGCACCAACCGCTGGCGATCCGAGTCGGCGGCGCGCAAGCCGTCCGGCCTGATGGACTGGGAGGGCCTGACTGACCTGCAGCAGGCGCTGCGCGGTCTGCCCGCGGTGCTGCTGGTATCACCGGCACCGATCTTCGGCGTCAAGCTGATCGAGAACATCCAGCGGCTATTCACCTGGTTCGGGCAGCCGCTAATGGTCGATGCGGAAAACTGGATGGCCCATCCCGGCGCCGCGCACGCGATGCTGAATATCTTCCGCCACCCAAAAACCCCACAGCACTTCGTGGTCTTGTCCGGCGACGTGCACTACTCGTTCGTCTACGACGTCGAGTTGCGCGGCCGGACCCGGGGACCGGACATCTGGCAGATTTGCAGCAGCGGCCTGCGCAATGCGTTTCCTTCGCGCCTGCTCGCGGTGCTCGACCGTGCCAATCGCTGGTTGTACGCACCGCGATCGCCGCTCAACTGGTTCACGCGGCGACGCCGGATGCGGGTCATACCGCGCAAGCCCGAGGGTATCGCCCATGGAAGGCGCCTGCTCAATGGCAGTGGCATCGGCCTGGTCGAGATCGACGCCGATGGGGTCCCATGGCGTATCCGCGAGCTGCTGGCGGACGGCCGCGAACTCGCGTTCACGCGCCGCGAGGCAGAGTCGCGCTGGGATTGACCCAGGTCGCCGACCCGATCGAAACCTCCGTAGCGCATCCGCCGGCACGGCAAGCAACGGCGCACAGGCGGGCG
>CBDTXT010000458.1:0-2570 GCA_965364465.1 uncultured Chromatiaceae bacterium | reverse complement strand
CCCGGTCCCGCGGCCAGTACCATCCCTCCCGAGACGCCGAAACGCATTTTCCGCGCTCGACACGCCGATGCGCCTGTCCGGCCCGGCGGCGGGTCATCCCCGGCTCCGGACCGTCCGGGATCCGACCGGGACCCGCGTGATCGGCACGATAAACAACTGTGCCGGGGGCATCACCCCGTGGGGCACTTACCTGATGGCCGAAGAGAACTTCCACTACTATTTTCTGGGCGGACTCGAAGACAACCCGGAAAGGTCCAGTTATGCGCGCTACGGCGTCCCCGGCCGGCGTTATGCCTGGGGTCGTTTCGATGCGCGCTTCGATCTCGATCGTGAGCCTAACGGGGCCAACCTCTATGGCTGGGTGGTCGAGGTCGATCCACTGGACCCGGGGTCGGTGCCGGTCAAGCGCACCGCGCTGGGCCGTTTCAAGCACGAGGGGGCAGAGTCGGTCGTCAACAAGGATGGCCGGCTCGTGATCTACTCGGGTGACGACCAGCGCTTCGAGTACCTGTACCGGTTCGTCAGCAGGGACCGCGTGAATTTGCGCGAGCGCGGCGCAAACCGCGACCTGCTCGACCATGGCACACTTTGCGCGGCCCGCTTCAACGCGGACGGTTCACTCGACTGGCTGCCGTTGGTGCATGGTCACGCCGGGCTGACGGTGGCGAACGGCTTTGCCAGCCAGGCGGACGTGCTGATCGAGGCCCGCCGTGCTGCAACGCTGCTCGGCGCCACGCCGATGGACAGGCCCGAAGACGTCGAGCCCAACCCGGTCAACGGCCGTGTGTACGTGATGCTGACCAACAACTCCAAGCGCACAGGCGACGCCGTCGACGCGGCGAACCCGCGTGCGGCGAACATCTGGGGACAGGTGCTGGAATTGATCGCGCCGGATGGCGACCATGCCGCACCACAGGCGCGCTGGGAACTCCTGATCAAGGGCGGTGACCCGGCCGACCCGAACGTCGCCGCGATGTGGAATCCGGCGACCAGCGAGCACGGCTGGTTCGCCTGCCCGGACAATTGTGCGGTCGATCCCGGGGGCAGGCTCTGGGTCAGCACCGACCAGGGTGGCAACTGGCACAAGGCATCGGGCAGCGCCGACGGTGTCTGGGCGCTGGAGACCGAGGGCGAGGGGCGTGGCACGGGCAAGATGTTCTTCCGCGTGCCGGTCGGCGCCGAGCTTTGTGGTCCGTGCTTCACGCCGGACGGCAAGACACTGTTCGTCGCGGTGCAGCATCCGGCGACCGACGGCACCAAGTATTACCCGGGCTTCGAGCGCCGCTCCACGTTCGAGGATCCGGCGACGCGCTGGCCGGATTTCGACGATGACATGCCGCCGCGGCCGTCGGTGGTCGTGATCACGAAGCGGGACGGTGGCAAGATCGGGAGTTGACCAGATGGCCGTCGTGCCGTGCCGCGCGCGGACCGGCTCAGCGCTGCGGCGCGGCCGGGGCCAGCCAGCCGACCAGCAGACACAGCCCGAGCGAAACCAGGAACGCGGGCAGCAGCTCGTACAGATCGAACCAGCCACCCTCCAGCGTCCTCCATCCCCAGACGGCCAGGCCGCCGCCGAGCATCCCAGCCAGCGCCGCTGCGCGGCTCATGCGTGGCCAGTAGAGCGAGAGCAGGATCACCGGGCCAAAGGTCGCGCCAAAGCCGGCCCAGGCATAGGCAACCAGATCGAGCACGGTGCTTTCCGGGTCCATCGCGAGCGCAAAGGCCAGCCCCGCGATCAGCACCACCGCGGCACGCGCGATTGTGATCATCCGGCGATCGTCGGCCGCACGGCCGAAGGCCTTGCGGTAGAGGTCTTCGGATAGCGCCGAGGCGGCCACCAGCAGCTGGGAGTCCGCCGTGCTCATGATCGCGGCCAGGATCGCGGCAAGCAGCAGTCCCGCGAGCAGCGGGTGGAACAACTGGGCCGTCAGCACGATGAAAACCTTCTCCGCGTCACCTTCGGCGAGTGCCGGGTCGAGCCAGCCGGCACCAGCCAGTCCGACCGCCACGGCGCCGACCATCCCGAGCAGCGTCCAGCCGATCGCGATGCGCCGCGCCACCGGTATCAGCGCGGTCGACCGCACGGCCATGAAGCGCGCCAGTATGTGCGGCTGGCCGAAATACCCGAGACCCCAGGCCAGCAATGACAACACCGCCAGCATCCCCAGCGGTTCACCGCTGGCATCGCTCCATGCGTCGAGCAGCGCTGGGTTCTTCGCCTGCAGGTCGGCGATCGAAGCGGCGGGTCCGCCCTGCAGCGCGACGACCAGCAGCGGGACCAGCAGTAGCGCCGCGGCCATCAGCAGGCCCTGGGCCAGGTCGGTCCAGGAGACGGCGAGAAAGCCGCCGAGCAGCGTGTAGACGACGATGACCAGCGTACCCGCGGCCACCGCACCCAGATAGGGCAGGCCGAACACCTCCTCGAACAGCTTGCCGGCTGCGACCAGCCCGGACGATGTGTAAAAGAGGAAGAATACGAGCACCAACAGCGCCGCGGTCATGCGCAAGACACCGGAGCGGTCGTCGAAGCGCCGCTCGAGATAGGCGGGGATGGTCAGCGCGTCACCCGC
>CBDTXT010000457.1:0-2588 GCA_965364465.1 uncultured Chromatiaceae bacterium | reverse complement strand
TTTCAACTCGCCGAGGAACTCGCCGACGATCCGGGCGCACCGGAAGCGGACGTCGACGATATGGCCCTGATGGCGCGCATGTTCGATTTCGACGGCCTGCGCCGGCTGGCCGCGCGCCTCCAGGGCATTCCCATTGAAGAGCACCCCGCATGACATCTGAACGGAATTTCTCCTATCATGCGGGAAGGTCCCGCCCGACTCTGTAGTTCGTTGAATCCGCCCAACACGCACAACAGCACGATACTGCTGGTCGACGACAATCCGACCAACCTGCAGCTTCTGTTCGGCACGCTCAAGGGCCTCGGCCACAAACTGCTGGTAGCGAAGAGCGGAGAGGACGCCCTCAAAGTGGCGCAATGGGCGCAGCCGGACCTGATTCTGCTGGACATCTTGATGACCGGCATCGATGGTTTCGAGACCTGCGCACGACTGAAGGAGAACCGCGAGACCCGCGATATCGCGGTGATCTTCCTGTCTGCGCTCGATGACACCAACGACAAGATCAAGGGACTGTCCCTCGGCGCGGTGGACTACATTGCGAAACCGTTTCATGCGGAAGAGGTCATCGCACGGGTCGGCACACACCTGACGATCGCCCGGCTACGCACGGAGCTGGCCGAGCGCAATCGGCAATTGGTGGCCGCCAACCAGCCGATCCTCGATTCGGTCGGCGATGGTATCTACGGGCTCGACCTTGAAGGCAACATCACGTTCGCGAACCCAGCCGCGGTGCAACTCACCGGCTTCTCCCAGGAATCCCTGATCGGTCATTCGCTGCATGAGCTCCACCTGTATGCACGATGGGACGGCAGCCCCTATCACTTCATCGAAACCGGCATCTATCAAACCCTGAAACAGGGAGTGGCGAAAAAAAGCGAGAACGATGTCTTCTGGCGTCATGCCGGTGACCATTTCGCGGTCAGCTGGACTTGTACACCGATCAAGCGGGCCGGCGAGGTACAGGGCGCCGTGCTCGCTTTTCGTGACATCACCCAGCGCAAGCGACAGGAACACCAACTGCGCGAGGCGCTGGGCGAAGTGGAACGCCTGCGAGACCGCCTGCAGGCCGAGAACGCCTACCTCCAGGCGGAAGTGCGGAATGAGGGGCGCTTCGACAGCATTGTCGGGGAGAGCCCGGCGCTGCAAGAAGTGCTCGACCAGGTCGATCAGGTGGCACCGACCAATAGTTCGGTACTGATCACCGGCGAATCGGGCACCGGGAAGGAGGCCATCGCTCGCGCCATCCACGATCTGAGCGCGCGTCGCGACCGCCCATTGATCAAAGTGAACTGCGGCGCGATCACGCCCACGCTGATCGAAAGCGAGCTGTTCGGGCATGAGAAGGGCGCGTTCACCGGCGCCTCACGGCAGCGCCAGGGCCATTTTGAGCTGGCCGACGGCGGGACCATCTTTCTCGACGAGGTCGGCGAGCTGCCGCTGGATGCGCAGGTCAAGTTGTTGCGCGTGCTCCAGGAGCACGAGATCAGTCGGCTCGGCTCGGAAACGTCAATCCAGGTCGACGTCCGCGTAATTGCCGCGACCAACCGAGACCTCGTTGAGATGGTCGAAGAGGGCACGTTCCGGATGGACCTCTTCTATCGCCTCAACGTTTTCCCGCTGACGATCCCGCCGTTGCGCGAGCGGCGTGAAGACATCCCGCTGCTAGTCGCGAAATTCCTCGCGGACCAGGCGCGCGCCCAGGGACGAAGCTTCAGCCGCATATCCGAGGACGGCATGCGTGTGCTGCTTGCGTACCACTGGCCGGGCAACATCCGTGAACTGCAGAATGTCATCGAGCGCGCCGCGATACTGGCACGCGACCAGGTAGTCCCGATCGCCCCCCACCTGGTCGACTCGGGTATCAATTCACCGGCCGCATCGACCGTGTTCCCGCCCGGAACCGGGCCGATGGCAGAACCCTTTGTCAGCCTTGCCGAAAACGAGACAAGCTACATCCGGCGGGTACTTCAGCATACCGGCTGGACCATCGCCGGCAAGGGGGGCGCGGCGGAGATCCTCGACCTGCCGGCCAGTACGCTGCGCTCGCGCATGAAAAAACTTGGTATCGACCGCGGCAACTGAACGGCGCAGCCGGCGCGCGCTTAGCAGGGAACGCATTCCGGGCTAGAATGCAAAGCACAAGCCCTGCAAAGAAACGTGACATGTACCAGCCCAGACAATCAGTGCGCTACCTCGCAACCGCGGGCGCCTCACTCGCGTTGGCCTGTGGTGTCCATGCGTCCGGTCAAGAGATGTCCAATTACCGCCTCATGACCGAGTCGGAGATCGCGGCCCATACTGCGACGATGCAAGTCCTGCAGGGTGCGGCACGCGACGCCTATCGCGATGAGCAGTACGAGCACCTCAGGCAGCGCGCGCAGGAACAGGGTTTCCTGATGCCGGAAGTCCCGCCCTGGAAAGGCCAGACGACCACGCGCGCAGCGCAAGCCCCGGGCGAAAGAGGCCAGGAACAGCAGGCCGATCCGGCGATCGAGGCCGCCGACCGGCATGCGGCAATGCGAGGCAAGCTCGAAGCCCGGCGGGAAGGGATACGGCAGGCGGCCGAAAGCAGTCGCGAAGAGACGCCC
>CBDTXT010000456.1:0-2600 GCA_965364465.1 uncultured Chromatiaceae bacterium | reverse complement strand
GCGTGACAGGAACTTTACCGAGGCCTACATGAACGCGAACAAGGCGGTCATGGTGGACCCATCGTCGAGCAATGCGCGCTTCATGCTAGCGCTTGTCCACCAGCAGTTGGGTCAGATCGAGGAAGCCGACAAGGCCTACCGCAAGTCGATCTCCCTGGATCCGCGCAACCCGGTGGCGCTCAACGCCTACGGCTCGTTCCTGTGCGAACAGGAACGTTATCAGGACGCGGACGGCTATTTCCGCCGGGCGCTCGACAATCCGCTTTACAACACACCGTGGCTGGCATGGCACAATGCCGGCTCGTGCCGCGAGATTGCGGGTGATCTGGGGGGCGCCGAGAACGACTATCGCAGCGCACTGCAGAGTAACCCTCGCTTCGCGCCGAGCCTGTTCGGCATGGCGAAGGTCAGTTTCGAGCAGGGTAACTATCTGTCGGCACGGGCCTATCTGCAGCGCTTCGCCGAGGTGTCGCCGCACACCGCAGAGAGTCTCTGGCTGGGAGTGCGCACTGAGAATCAGTTGGGTGACAAGGATCAGATGGCCAGTTATCGGCTCAAACTGAACTCCCGGTTCCCTGATTCTCACGAGGCCAGGTATCTACAATCGATTGACTGAGCTATGAGCGCCATAATGCCCGATCAAGCAAGCAACAATATGGCAGACTTATTGACCCCGGGGCCCGGTGAGCGGCTCCGTGCCGCCCGTCTTTCGATGGGTTTCGATCTGTCGAAGATCGCCAGCGAACTTCACCTGACCGGTGCGGTGGTGGAGGCGCTGGAGGCCGATGACTATTCGGACATCGGCGCCCGGGTGTTCGTGCGCGGTTATCTGAGAAACTACGCGCGCATCGTCGGGATGCCGGCCGACTCGATCCTGCGCCAGTTCGACGAGAAGTGGCCGGACGACGGCGTCCGTCACACCATGGTGCGGCAGTCCCCGTCTCTGCCGGCCGACGGCGGGCCGAGTCGCGGCCTGGCTGGTGCGTTTACCTGGCTGTTGGTGATCGGCCTGGTGGTCCTTTTCCTGATGTGGTGGCGCGGTTATCTGGACGGGATCGTGCCGGAGCAGATTCGGTCCGAAAGCGTGGACACGTCGCTGCCGGCTTCCGGGGTATCGCAAAATGACGGCGAGGTGACGCTGTTGCCGCCGGAAGTGCCCTCGGGGTCCGGCGATGGCAGCCTGCTGCTACCGCCCCCGCCGGCCGACTTGCCGCCTGAGACCGCGGCGGCAGTCGCGGTGCCACAGACCGCGGGGCTGGAGACGCCCGCCGTTCCGGGCATCGGTGCGACCGCGACAGCAACGTCGCCCGACGTCGGCGCGGCGGCGGTGGCCGGTGCGGCCGAACCAGCGCTGGACGAGGTCGCGACCTCGGTGGTCGACGGACCGAAGCAGATCGTGATGACCTTCAACGCCCCCTGCTGGGTGGATGTGCGCGACAGCGAGCGCAACTTCAAGCTGTTTGGGGAGATGCCGAAGGGGACCCGCAAGGTACTGGGTGGACGACCGCCCTACAAGCTGGTGATAGGGAACTCCCGGGCGGTCACGATCACGGTGGACGGCGAGCCGTTCGACCTCGACCGGTACGCGAAGGGCAATGTGGCCCGCTTCACGCTCGATCCCTGAGGACCCGGCGGCGGGACGATGAGCAGATGCCCCGCGCCGCGGGGCTTCGATTTTCTACAAGACCTTCACAATGGCAAAGAGCATCCAGGCAATCCGGGGCATGCACGACGTGCTGCCGGTTCAAAGCACACTGTGGCAGTTCGTCGAGCGGCATATTTCGGCCGTACTGGGTTCCTACGGCTATCGCGAGATCCGGATGCCGATCCTCGAGATGACCGAACTCTTCAAGCGATCGATCGGCGAAGTGACTGACATCGTAGAAAAGGAGATGTACACCTTCGACGACCGCAACGGTGACAGCCTGACGTTGAGGCCAGAAGGCACGGCGGGCTGCGTGCGCGCCGCGATGGAGCATGGGCTACTGCATAACCAGATTCAGCGGCTCTGGTACCAGGGGCCGATGTTCCGCCACGAGCGGCCACAGAAGGGCCGCTATCGTCAGTTTCATCAAATCGGGGTGGAGACCTTCGGCATGACCGGGCCGGATATCGATGCCGAGCTGATCCTGGTCACCGCGCGAATTTGGAAGGCGCTCGGTATCAGCGACGGCCTGGAACTGCAGCTCAACACGCTCGGCACGGCCGAGGAGCGGGCCGCCTACCGCGAGGAACTCGTCGCCTATCTCGAGGCCCACGCCGACCTGCTGGATGAAGACAGCCGCCGCCGTCTGCACAGCAACCCGCTACGTATCCTCGACAGCAAGAACCCGGCGCTGCGCGAGATGCTGGATTCGGCGCCCACTCTGACAGGACATCTCGGTAAAGAGTCGCAGGGGCATTTCGAATTCGTTTGCCAGGCATTGGACGACGTGGGCATGTCGTACCTGATCAATCCGCGACTGGTGCGTGGCTTGGATTACTATTCGCGCACGGTTTTCGAGTGGGTGACCGACCGCCTCGGTGCCCAGGGTACCGTGTGTGCTGGCGGCCGCTATGATGGCCTGGTCGCCCAGCTGGGCGGCAAGCCGGTACCGGCG
>CBDTXT010000455.1:0-2605 GCA_965364465.1 uncultured Chromatiaceae bacterium | reverse complement strand
GCGTACATGAACGCCATGTTGAACTGCCGGCCCTTGGTCCGCTCCAGCGTGCCCCCCGCCGTGATGTGATGCTCCATGATTCCGGGGGCCAGGATGTTGAAAGACATCTCCGACACCGGAATGGGCTGCTCGCCGTAGCTGTAGCCCAGACGCCAGGTCCAGTCCTCGCCGGCCTTGTACCGCAAGCCCAACTTGAAGGTGGTCATGTCGTCCCAGCCGAAGCCGCCGCCGTTGTCGCCGCCCAGGCAGCTCGTCAGATCGGTGCCGCCGACGCCTGCGGTCGGGCAACGGAACAGATTCGCAATCGGGTTGCCGACTGAATCCACGTCGCTGTAAAAGGCGTGCTCGATGTCGAAACTCCAGGCCATGGTATCGGTGGCCTGCCAGCTCAACCCGACCTTGATATCGGCCGGAACATCCATGTCACCCTGCTCGGCGAACAGGTCTGCATAGTCGTCGAATTCATCCATCCAGATGTTGCTCTGGTACATCGCGCCAAAGGTGACGCTCTCCGACAGTGCGTAGTGGATACCGACCTTGAAACCGTAGCCGAAAGCCCAGTCGTGGCCGTTATTGGACAGACTGGTTGGATTACCGGGCTGACCCGTCTCCAGAAAAGGCCGGGCGTAGGTCTCTGTCAATGGCGCAAACGATCCCACGCCGGTGGCCTCGAACCAGTGCGCAACCAGCACGCCGGTAAGGCCGAAGGAAAAGCGGTCGTTGACCTTCTTGGCCCAGGTGATATCCAGGAAGGCCTGGTTGTAGTCGACGCCCGCATCGCCCGCTCCATAGGTCCCGGGGAAGGTCATCGGACCCAGGCCCGGAGCGGGACCGTCCGGATCGAAGGTCGCCGTACCGCCCTTCCAGGTCGTGTTCATGCCGCCGCGCCCATAAAACGACAGCGCGAAGGCGTTGCCATTGTCGAGCTGCTTGCTCCAGGACAGATGCGGAATCACGAAGTAATTCTCATCGCTTTTGATGTCATTGGGCCCGATGGTAATCGCGCAACCCATGTTCGGGAAACACTGACCATTAGCCAGGCTCTCGGACGTCCGATATTTGCGGATCGGGCTGAACAGGGCCGCGCCGAAGATGAACTGATCCCCGACCTCGGTGGCCACGGCCGGATTGTTGGTCACGTCGATCGCATCTTCCGGCAGCGCGATGCCGGCCCCCGCCATGGATTTGTTCTTGGTGCCGTTACCGTGCGTGAAATAGCCGTTCGTAGCAAATGCGTTGCCCGCCAGGCACAGCCCAATCACCAGGGCCAGGCTTGAGCAACGGTTGAAAGATCTGTTCATGATGGTGCCTCCGTCGACTGTGGTCGTATTTTTGGATTAATGCATCTTAAAGTAGAGAATCATAATATGCAGGCTGATTCAATGGTTTATTTGATGCGGGTCAGCTGACCCAGTTCGGGTTACTGCCCGGATTCTGCTCAGGCACTGCAGTACAACTCGTGCATCAGGGCCACGATGCGCGCCGCCTCTTCACTGGCGATCGAGTAATAGATGGTCTGTGCGTCGCGTCGCGTCTTGACCAGCGACTCCTTGCGCATGCGCGCCAGGTGCTGCGACAGCGGTGATTGGGGGATGTCCAGCAAGGTTGCCAGCTCGCCCACCGACCTTTCCCCGGAGGACAGGTGACACAACACCATCAACCGGTCCTTGTGTCCCAGCGTCTTCATCAACTCGCAGGCTTTGCCGGCGGCGATGGCCATGCGTCGTGGATCGATAGAAGTTTCGTCCGCCATCGTGTTTTCGTCAGAACGATCGGCCGCTGAGGTGCCTGTGCATTGCATGTAACTGCCTTCTTTGCCGTTTTTGTTCATACTTTAAATAAACGCCCCGCGCATGATAACCGGGAATACCGCAAAAAATCACGCTCTAGGCTTCTCTGCGGAAACGATAGAATCCAAAGCGCTGCTCGCCGCCGGCCGGGGTGAGGTGAACGTCGGATCGTTCCTCCTCCAACACAAATTCCGGGCCGAGTTCGGCGCCCAGTGATTGCGCATCGTGGCGGAAGATCTCCAGCCCACTGCACTTTCGTGGCCCATCCGGCGCGAACGCGGCGATGATGGCCTGGCCCCCCGCTGCCAGTGCCCGCTTCAACACGCACACATAGCGCTTGCGGTCGGCCGACTCGGTAAGAAAGTGGAAGGTTGCACGATCGTGCCAGATGTCCCAATTCCGGTCGGGTTCATACTGCGTGACGTCGGCCTCGATCCAATCCACCCGCGCCGCGGGAGGACCCAGGCGCTCGCGGGCCTGGTCGAGCGCCCGGCGGGAGATATCCAGTACCGCAAGGTCGGAGAATCCCTGGTCAAGCAGGCAGTCGACCAACAGCGAGGCGCCGCCTCCTACATCGATCAGCGATAGCGTGCCGCCGTTGGCCGCACTACTGATCATGGCCAGGGAGGGGGCGGGGTTTTGGGGTCGACGCTCGCCCCACTAGCTCTTTACCACCTACCCGTTGGGGTGTTTTGTCCTGAACAAGAGCTTGAGAGGGTGTGCGCATCCTTGAAGGGAGGGGCCTCGATGAAGAAGGTAGGCGTGCCGGAGATGCCGAGGGACTGTGCCGACTTTCCCGATTTCCTCGTGACCCT
>CBDTXT010000454.1:0-2619 GCA_965364465.1 uncultured Chromatiaceae bacterium | reverse complement strand
GCACAAGAACAAGGCGCGCGCGATGTCGTTGTTGCAGGCACGACTGCTCGCCGCAGCGCGCGAAAGTGCCGCTGCGAGCCGCGCAGCGGACCGGCGCCTCCAGGTCGGCAGCGGTGATCGCTCGGAACGCATTCGCACCTACAACTTCCCGCAGAACCGCCTGACCGATCACCGGATCAACCTCACGCTGTACAAACTCGATGAGATCGTGGCCGGCTCGCTCGACCAGGTGGTCGATCCGCTGCTGCGCGAATACCAGGCAGAACAGCTCGCGACGCTGGGGGCCGATTGAGCGGGACGCGATCCACCGGCAGCGTTCGCAGCCTGCTGGCGGGCGCCGCAAGTCACCTGGCGAACGTCTCGAACGAGCCGCAGCTGGAGGGGCAGGTGCTGCTCTCGCACGTGCTGGGTAGAGACCGCAGCTGGCTGTACACCTGGCCCGAGCACATTCCGGAGGCGGCACTGGCCGCGCGGTTTCATCGGCTGGTCGCACAACGCGCAGCGGGACACCCCGTCAGCCATCTGACCGGTGAGCGCGAGTTCTGGTCGTTGAGCCTGATGGTCGGACCGGACACCCTGATCCCGCGGCCCGAGACCGAGCACCTGGTCGAGTGCGCGCTGCAGCTCGCGTTGCCGCGCGACGCGCGGGTAATCGATCTCGGCACCGGCAGCGGTGCGGTCGCGCTGGCCCTGGCCAGTGAGCGTCCGGCCTGGCAGATCACCGCGACGGACCTGTCCGGTCCGGCGCTGGACATCGCGCGCGGCAACGCGGCACGCCTCGGCCTGAGCAACGTGCGCTTTCTGCAGGGTGCATGGTTCGACCTGCCCGAGGCGCCCCCGGCCTTCCACCTGATCGTCAGCAATCCGCCGTATGTGGCCAGCGGCGACCCGCACCTCGGCCGCGGCGACCTGCGCTTCGAACCACGCGCGGCACTGGTATCCGGGACAGACGGGCTGGACGACATCCGGCGTATCGTCGCAACCGCGCCGACCCACCTGCGACCGGGGGGCTGGTTGTGGCTCGAACATGGCCACGATCAGGGGTCGGCCGTGGCCGAACTGCTGGACGAATGGGGATTCGCCGGCATCGAACGGCGCCGCGACCTGGCGGGAAACGACCGCCTGTCGGGTGGCCAATGGCCAGCTCGGGGGTCCGCTGGACGCTGAGGGATTACCCCCTTGACCGACAAGGGCTTTGGGCACAGCATTGGCGCCATGGAGACGTCTGGCGAAAACCTTTTCAAGAAGCGCGAGATCGTGTTCTGCACGCTGCACCCGGACCCCAATCAGGCGGGCACGGCGGCGGCGCTGCTGATCGAGATCGATGGCGTGGAGCACGTCGAAGTGGTCGACGCCGGGTCGCTGGAGGTCCACTACCATCTGCTGCTGGTCTGTCTCGCCGATATCGAGGACCTGCTGGAAAAGAATGGCTTTCATCTCGACAACCGGCTGGTCTACAAAATCCGGCGCGCACTGTTCCACTATACCGAGGAAACGCAACGCGCCAATCTCGGTTGCGCTAGGGGCGAGGCGAATTGCACCGAGAAGGTGTTCGTGAACCGTTACCGCAAGCGCGAACACGGCTGCCAGGACGACCGGCCGGACTACTGGCGGCGTTACCTCTAAGCGATGCGGCCCGCTGCGAGGCTGCGCGCCTGACAACGCCCGTGCCCCGCGTCATCGAGCCTTGACTGCCGATGGACGACGCCGAACTGCTGCGTTACAGCCGCCAGATCATGCTGCCGGACATCGGCATCGAGGGTCAGCAGCGCCTGCGCGAATCACGCGCACTGGTCATCGGCCTCGGCGGCCTCGGCTCGCCGGTCGCGATGTACCTGGCGGCAGCCGGCCTCGGCACACTGGTGCTGGTCGATGACGACCGTGTCGACCTCAGCAACCTGCAGCGCCAGATATTGCACCGCACCACGAACCTGGGCATGCGCAAGAGCCAATCCGCCCGGCTCGCGCTTCACGCGCTCAATCCAACGACGGAGTTGATCTCGCACGATACCCGGCTGCAAGGAGACAGCCTGACGGACGCGGTGCGCGAGGCGGACCTGGTGCTCGACTGCAGCGACAACTTTGCGACGCGCTTCGCATTGAACGAGACCTGCCATGGACTGCGGACACCGCTGGTGTCGGGTGCTGCGATTCGCTGGGATGGGCAGGTCAGCGTGTTTGCCGGGGAGCCGGGCGGACCCTGTTACCGTTGCCTCTACCCGGAGGAAGGCGAAGATGAACTGCGCTGCAGCGAGAACGGGGTGGTCGCGCCGCTGGTCGGCATCATTGGAGCCGTCCAGGCACTCGAGGCGATCAAGCTGCTGTGCTCAGCCGGTGAATCGCTCACCGGTCGCCTGCTGGTGCTCGACGCGCTGCGTATGCATTGGCGGGAGCTGCGCGTGCGGGCGGATCCGGCCTGCCCGGTCTGTGCGGGGCCGGGCCGCGAATGATCCTTTTCGTGCATGGCTTTGGCAGCTGCGGCTGGGGCGAGAAATCGCTCGCGCTACGCCGTCACTTCGGTGTCGACCGGCTGCTCGCGCCAGACCTGCCGTATCAGCCGGACAAGGCGGTTGCGCATCTGCGCGGGATACTGGAACGTTATTCGGTAAATGCGCTGGT
>CBDTXT010000453.1:0-2646 GCA_965364465.1 uncultured Chromatiaceae bacterium | reverse complement strand
ATACTGGGTTACCACTGCCCGAACACGCCTCATACGACAAGTCCCTGACCTCTATGTCATCTTCCGATCCCGAACTTGAGCCGCGTGGCCGCGCGTCATCGTTGCCGACGCGTTGGCCCCGGATACTGCTGGCCGCCGCAGTGTTGCTAGTCTTGGCCGGCTGCAGTTCGTTGCCGACAGACGTCGTGCGCGAGCCAAGCTATGTGCTCGAAGAAACCTCCTCCACGCGGCTCGCCCGGGACGTCGAGCCGCTACTCGAGCGCCATGCGGGTCTTTCCGGGTTTCACGTCCTGTCCGACGGGGTCGAGGCGTTCGCAAGCCGTATGCGGCTGATCCGCGTCGCGGAGAAATCCATCGATGCGCAGTACTACATCTGGCACACGGACCTGACCGGCAATGCGATGTACAACCAGCTGCTGCACGCGGCAGACCGGGGGGTGCGGGTCAGGATTCTGTTGGACGATCTCGATACCGCGGGCAAGGACCAGATGCTGCACTTGATCGACGCACATCCGAATGTGGAGGTACGGCTTTACAATCCGTTTGCCAATCGCGGGCGGCGTGCCGGTGACTTTGTGACGGACACGCGCCGCGTCAATCGTCGCATGCATACCAAGACGCTGACGGTGGACAACCAGGCCACTGTGTTCGGCGGCCGTAACATCGGCGATGAATATTTCGCGGCCGCGGAGGAGGTCGGTTTCAACGATCTGGATGCCCTGGCTGTTGGCCCGATCGTGCAGGAGGTTTCCGACCAGTTCGATCTGTTCTGGAACAGCGAATGGGTCTATCCGATCGCAGCCTTCCCACCCGAAACGCCGATCAGCGCTGAAGCGATCGATGCTTTCAGGGCGCTTTCGGACCAGCAGATGGCTGAGGCAAGGGCTTCGGAGTATGCCGAGGTGATCGCGCGTCTGGAGGCAGAGCATACGACCGGTGCCACGAAACTCGGCATGGCCTGGTCGATGGGCTTGCTGGCCTACGATCCGCCCAGCAACGTGGTCGCAAAAGCGGTCACCCTCCAGGAGAACCTGGCGCCCAAGCTGAAGTTGGCAATGGCGCGTACCGAGGAGGCGCTGGATATCGTTTCGCCCTATTTCGTACCGGGTGAGGAATTCACCAAGTTTCTGACCGGCAAGGCGTCCGAGGGCGTGCGGGTACGTATACTGACCAACTCGCTCGCATCCAACGATGTCGGGCTGGTGCACGCAGGTTACATGCGTTATCGCGAAGACCTGATCGCCGGCGGCGTCGAGCTGTACGAGTTCAAGGCCATCAGGGACGAGGCGTTGGACGACAGGCTGGACAGAAACGCGATCGATGCCGACCGGGCCAGCCTGCATGCGAAGTTCTTTGGATTCGACCGGCGCGCTCTGTTCGTTGGTTCCTTCAACCTCGATCGGCGCTCGGCGTTGCTGAATACCGAACTCGGTGCCTATTTCGAGGACCCGGAGAAGGCGCGCCTGCTCGCGTCGATATTCGACGACCAGATCCTGTTGATCGCCTACCGGGTGCAGCTGGACGAAGACGGGCGCCTCGAGTGGATCACCCGGACCTCCGATGGCCAGGAGCACCGCACCGACCGGGAGCCGGATACGACCTTTTGGCAGCGTTTCAGTACCCGCATGCTCTCGCCGATCGTCCCCGAGTCTCAGCTCTAAGCCGCACGGGAAACGAATCGAACGCCAAGCCCCAGCCTGGCAGCTGGCCTCTACCTCGTCCGGGCCTGGCGGGCCGGCTGGGCCTCAGACCGAAAGTCAGCTTGCGCCGGCTCCGGGAGTGCGCGCCTCAAGTCACTGACAAAGGCGTCTTCTGCTTGGCCTTTTCGTCGCGCTGCCAGGTGATGCGGATGTCTATCCGGTGTCTGGTGTCGTCCTGGCTCGCGGTGACCTTCAGATGCAACAGGCCCTCGGGTTGCATCACCAATTTGCCAGCATCGTCGCTGAAGGTCAGTTTTCCTTTGCCAACACCCTCGGTGATGGATTTCAGGATCTCCTGAATGGTGTCCTTGTCCTGCAGGGACTCGTGTCGGAAGCTGTTTTTGCTCTGGCGCATGGGCTCGTGTCGCGTGATGTTTCAGTAATTTTCGGGTTGGAAGATCTTCGCATAAGGATAGTCGGTGCTGATGCCGATCACCCGGCCCTGGGGCTGTACGATGATCGCCCCGGCGCCATAGCCCTTCAGGCCCTCTTTGCTGCGCGAGTTGCGGTCCATGGTGATGTCGCCTTCGAAATGGATCATGCCCTTGCGCAGCATGATGCACTGCCCGTTCGTACGATTGCGGTGGCCGTGCACGATGGCGCGCAGACCCTGACGATGCGCCAGCTTCGTGCCGCGCCGGGTCCACGGTAGATCGACGTCGCGGTACTTGGTGCGAATCGTGTTCGCGAGCGGCCCGTAGTAGAACTCAAAGAGGTCGTTCTCGACGCACGCCCGAAACAGGCGGTTCAGGTGTTGGACACCACCCTTCTTCAATAGCTGGCTGACGCGGTCGTCGAGCCCGGCGTGGATGAACAGGAAAGAACCCTCGCGGTGTGCCAGTTGCATGTCTCGAAAGAACCAGGCGAACTCGCCGCCGGGTTCGAGGAACAGTTCGCGACAGCGGAGCGCGCTTGCATACACCTCGCGCATCGAGAGGCCGGCGTC
>CBDTXT010000452.1:0-2683 GCA_965364465.1 uncultured Chromatiaceae bacterium | reverse complement strand
CCGTCGCCGATCAGCCGGGGTTCAGTTTATTTGCCACCGCCGCATTTCCCGGCGCCACATTTGCCCTCGGCAGACTTCTCCGCCTTGTCACCGCCGCACTTGCCTTCACCGGCCTTCATCTCGCCGCCGCACTTGCCGGCGCCACATTTGCCTTCACCGGCCTTCATCTCGCCGCCGCACTTGCCTGCGCCGCACTTGCCCTCGGCGGACTTCTCCGCCTTGTCGCCGCCGCACTTGCCTTCCATATTGCCGGCGATCTGGGCGTATCCGCCGTTCAACTCGGACAGCCCGAACGGGTTGGCGCCTGCGTTGGCCGAGCCGACCGCCAGCATGGACCCGACGAAAGCAGCACCGATGGCAGCAGCGACCGGCTTCACAGTTTTGTTCGACATCGTTAATTCTCCTCGATTTATTGATGATGACTGACTCGCCGCGATCTATTCACCGGTCGTCGTCAGTTGGGTGTTGTCGGGAACCGTCACTGCGCCGTCTCTGCGCAACGCTCCCGGCAAATCTGTAATTCTTCGTCTCATAATCCAGTCCGTGGACAAGGCAAGAGTGCCCAGCGTTCCCCGCTATAGACCGGGGCAGGGTGGCGGATATTTCACCGCAGCAGTTTTTTGAGGCATTCGAGGTAGGCCCGCTCGTCGGGGTGCCCCGCGCGCTGCGCCTCCCATAGGATCGCGCCCAGGCAATCCATCATCGCGTGCTCGGCGGTATGCGGGTCGCCGACGCGCTGTGCCAGTTGCTGGTAGAGGGCACGGACACCCGCTGGACGATCCGCGCCGAGCTGCTCGCCGATTGCGATGTGCATGCCCATGTGCAGCCAGGGGTTGGACTCGCCGCCTTCCGACGTGAAATCCCGCGTCAGTCCATCGGCCTCGAGCTGCCCGTGATATTCCGGGTGCTGCTCCACGACCTGTGCGACCAAGTGCTCGAGCGGCTGCAACGGCGCGCCAGCCAGGCGCTTGTCCCAGCTCGTCTTGAAAAAGCGACGCAATTGTTCCCGGTCCTGTCCAAACATGCCTTCCGCGGCCCTCTCGTCCAGCTCGCGATGGTGCCACAGCCGGTGCACCGATGAGGCGGGTCAGAAACCCTGAAAATGCGGTGGCAATCGAGTCGCCGTCGGGCCTTCAGGCCGTTTTGTGACGGTATTCGCACAGATCCTCGATCAGGCACGACCCACACCGGGGTCTACGTGCGACACAGGTGTATCGCCCATGCAGTATCAGCCAGTGGTGTGCATCCGCGTGGAATGCCCTCGGTACCAGTCGCAGCAGACGCCGCTCCACCTCGAGCACATGCTTGCCCGGGGCGATGCCGGTGCGGTTGGCGACCCGGAAGATGTGTGTGTCGACCGCCATGGTCGGATGGCCAAACGCGGTGTTCAGGACGACGTTGGCGGTCTTGCGGCCGACGCCCGGCAGCGCCTCGAGTGCCGCACGGTCGTCCGGCACCCGGCCGGCGTGCCGCTCGAGCAGGATCCGGCAGGTCTTGATAATGTTCTCTGCCTTGCTGTTGAACAGGCCGATCGTGCGGATGTGCGTCTTCAGCCCGTCCAGTCCCAGCTCGAGGATTGCCTCGGGTGTGTTGGCGATCGGAAAAAGTTTTCTGGTGGCCCGGTTTACGCCCTTGTCGGTTGCCTGTGCGGACAGGATCACTGCGATCAGCAGCTCGAATGGCGACGTGTAATTCAGCTCGGTGGTCGGGTGCGGGTTGGCGGCACGCAGCCGCTCGAAGATTTCCTGGCGTTTGGCCTTGTTCATCAGCGCGCTGTCGGGTTGGCGTCGGCCCGCAAGCGATCCCAGGTCAGGCCGCCGCCGGCTCGCCGCGTGACGCGGCGGCCGGCCTGGGCCGGCTGAGGCGGCGGTCGATCAGGTTCTTCAGTGCGATCAGCATGCCCAGTCCGATGAAGGCGCCGGGCGGCAGGATCGCGAGCAGGATACCCGGGTAGTCCCCGCCGACATGCCAGCGCCAGTCGCGCGCCGCCTCCCCGAACATCAGGTGGGCGCCGTCGAACAGCGTGCCCTGACCGATCAGCTCGCGGCTGCCGCCGAGCACAATCAGCGCGAGCGTGAAACCGATACCGATCGACAGCCCGTCGACCAGCGCCCTGGGCAGCGAATTGCGCGACGCGAAAGCCTCGGCGCGGCCGATGATCGCGCAGTTGGTCACGATCAGCGGGATAAAGATGCCGAGCACCTTGTACAGGCCGTGGAAGTACGCATTCATCACCAGTTCAACAGTGGTCACGAACGACGCGATGATCAGCACGAACACCGGCAGCCGGATCTCCGGGCGCACCCAGTTGCGGATGATCGAGACCGAGCCGTTCGACAGGGTCAGCACCAGCGTGGTCGCCAGGCCCAGCCCCAGCCCGTTGATCAGCGTGTTCGATACCGCGAGCAGTGGGCACAGGCCGAGCAGCGCGACCAGTGCCTGGTTGTTATGCCAGAGCCCGTCCAGAGCGATCTTGCGATAGCCGTCAGTCATGGCCTTGGTGCTCCTGTGGCGGATCGGCGTCGAACAGCCGTGCTCGATGCGCAGCAAAGTATTCGAGGCTCGCACGGACGCCGCGCACGACCGCCCGTGGCGTGACGGTCGCGCCGGTAAACTGGTCGAACACCCCGCCGTCGCGCCGGACCTTCCACTCGGACGCCGGCGGTTCGAGCAGTGACTTGCC
>CBDTXT010000451.1:0-2738 GCA_965364465.1 uncultured Chromatiaceae bacterium | reverse complement strand
CCGCCGATGCCGGTACCGACCTCGGCTGCAAGAGCCCGGCGGCAGGCACAGCCTGCCCTACCACTGGCCGGTCGAAAAAGAGGTCGAGAAGCCGAAAAGGAAGGACTGAACCGCCGCTTGGGCTGACCGCCGATGCGGCTGCCGACCGACCTCGGCTGCGAGGGACCGGCGGCAGGCACAGCCTGCCCTACCACCGCGCCGATCACCGGGCATTTGAAACAGCCAGGCAGCGCTACGGTCGGGACGAACGGGACGCCGCCAAGCATCGCGGGAGCCGGGTTCCGCGCTACAGACCCAGGTCCTGCCAACGCTTGCGGATGCGCTTCACCGATACCGCTTGCTTGGTCTTCAGCTCCTGGGCGAACAGGGACACCCGCAATTCCTCGAGCAGCCAGCGGATCTCTTCGAGACGCGGATCGAACAGCCCCCGCTCGTCGGCCTGACACTGGCGGCCGAGCCAGTCCGCCTGAAGCTGCGCCATCTCCTGTAGACGCTGCTGGTCGCGCGCGGCGGCCGCAGGCAGTTTGTCGATGCGCCGCTGGATGGCCTCGAGATAACGCGGCAGCTGGGAAAGCTGCTGCGGCCCCGTCTGACACAGAAAGCCACGGTAGACCAAGCGGTCGAGCTGCGCCTGCATGTCCTGTACCGATACCTGCCAGTTCGGCTGGGTGGTTGCCGACAGCGCGGCGCGCAAGCGGTGTGCGGCCGACAGTATCTCACCGGCCTGCTCGCCGATCTTGCGCAGAACCGGACCCAGGCGCGGCCTGCCCTGCTCGCGGCAGCGGTCGAACGCGGCCTGGTCGCGCACCGACCAGGGATCGTCGAGGAAGGCCTGGTCGAACGCGAGCGCGAGGAGCTCGTCGATGAGATCGGCGGCCTCGCCGGGTACCGGCGGCTCGGGGACCTTCGCATAGTGCAGCTGCATCCCCTTCAGACCACGCAGGTCCTTTTTCAGACGACGTACGCTCTGCGCCTCGCAGCTCATCAACAGGCGGCGCAGACCGGCGCGATGTGCACGCTGCGCCGCCTGCAGGCTGTCGAGGATACGCACGCTGGCATGGTCACCCGCATCGACCAGGGCCGGATAACCCTTGATGCGCATCGCGCCGCTGCGCTGTGTGACCTCGGTCGGTAACACGCCGCAGGTCCAGGCAATCAACCGTGCGTCCGGCTTCTGCTGACGGCCAAGGCCCTGACCGGGCACCGCGCGCGCCTTGCCGGCAAACTCCTTTTGCAGCGCGACCAGATCGCGCGATACCGCCAGTTCCCGTCGCCCCTCTTCGTCCATCAGGCGGATCCGCAGCCTCAGATGATCGGGCAGTTGTTCCGGCTGCCAGGCATCTTCCGGGACATGCAGCCCGGTCAACTGCTTTAGCAGCGCTCCCAGCGTCTGCACCAACGGCGCGTCGGACACCGGCAGTGCCTGCAGGCAACGCTCGGCGTAATCGGGCACCGGGACGAGCTGGCGGCGCAATGCCTTGGGCAGACCCTTGAGCAGCAGCGTGATCTTTTCCAGCAGCAGGCCCGGCACCAGTCGGTCGACGCGCCCCGGCGTCAACTGGCCAAGTACCGGCACGGGCAGCTTCAGCGTCACCCCGTCGTCCGGCTCGCCCGGTGCGAATCGGTAGTGCAACGGCAACCGGGTGCCGTGCAGCTCGAAGCGGTCGGGGAACTGGGCGACCCAGTCCGCGTTCAGATCGGCGCGCTGCAGGTCCTCCTGTCGCATGTGCAGGATCTTCGCCCGTCCCGCTGGCAGCTCGCGCAGCCAGGACTCGAGCTGCGCCAGGCTGTAAACGCCCTCGGGCACGCGATTGGCATAGAAGCCATAGATCACCTCGTCGTCGACCAAGACATCGCGCCGCCGCGACTTGGCCTCGATGTCGTGCAGCGCGTCGATCAATTGGCGATTGTGGCGCCAGAAGGGCGCGCGGGTGTTCATATCGCCCTCGGTGAGGCCGAAGCGCAGGAAGATCTCGCGCGATGCCGCCGGGTCGATCGGCCCATAGTTGACGCGCCGCCGCGGCACGATCGGCAGACCGTACAGCGTCACCTTCTCGTCCGCGGCGACCTGACCCCGCCCGGCCTGCCACCGGGGCGACGAATAGCTGCGCTTGATCAGGTGGCGCGCCAGCGGCTCGATCCATTCCGGTTCGATTGCCGCGACCGTCCGCGCATAGAGCTTGCTGGTCTCGACCAACTCCGCCGCGACTGCCCATTTGGGCTGTCTTGCAAACAGCCCGGAGCCCGGAAACACGAAGAAGTGCCGGTTGCGTGCACCCAGGTAGTCGCGCGTGTTGCCCTGGGTGCGCATGCCGACATGGCTCAGCAGACCGGTCAGGAGGGCGCGGTGCAGCGTCGGGTAATCCGCGTCCTGTTGATTTTCACGATAACCCAGCGCATGCAACTGAACACGCAGCTGGACCTGTACGTCATGCCACTCGCGCACCCGGCTGGGTGCCAGGAAGTGTTGACGGCACAGGCGCTCGAACTTGCGCCGCGTCAAATGCCGTCGATTGTCCTCCAGAAAGGTCCAGAGGCGGATCCAGGCGAGGAAATCGGAACGCTCGTCGGCGAACTGGGCGTGCGCCTCGTCGGCCTCGACCCGCTTCTCGGCCGGCCGCTCACGCGGATCCTGTACCGACAGCGCCGCGGCGATCACGATCACCTCGCGCAGGCAGCCGGTCTCGGCCGCGGCGATCAGCATCCGCCCGACGCGCGGGCCGACCGGCAGGCGCGCC
>CBDTXT010000450.1:0-2753 GCA_965364465.1 uncultured Chromatiaceae bacterium | reverse complement strand
TGCCCGCTCCCGGCGCTGCGTCCACCGCACCGCCCGGCCGGAACCGCGGCGCGGGCCGGTTGTGCCGGCTAAGCTGTCCTGGCGAAATCGACCCGCACCCGTGCGCCTTGCCCCTTGTCCCGGCTCGCCGTGCCGTCCAGCTGCAGCGCGAGATCGACGACCAGGCGCAGCCCCAGCGTCTTCGGTGCATCCAATCCGGGGTGATCGCCAAACCCGACGCCGTCATCGACGACCAGCAACTCGATCCTGTCCGACGCGACGCGACGCATCTGCACCTGGATCCTGCCCGGCCCGCCCGAGGGGAAGGCATGCTTCAGGCTGTTCGTGAAAAGCTCGTTGATAATCAGAGCGCAGGGGATCGCGGCATCAATACCCAATTCCACTCCGCGTGCAGAGATCTCAACGGCGATCTGTTTCGAGACGCTGTAAGAGCGCAACAGTTCCGGGATCAGCGCGCTCAGGTAGGCCTCGAAGTCGATGCTGGTGAAGCTGCTGGAGCGGTAGAGGCGATCATGGATTGCCGCCATCGCATGGATTCTGGCCCGGCTCTGTTGGAACGCGTCCAGCGTCGTGTCGTCCATCCGACCCCGAACCGCGTGCTCCTGCAGGTAAAGCAGGCTGTTCACCACCTGCAGGTTGTTCTTGACCCGGTGGTGGATCTCCCTCAGCAGTATGTTCTTGTCCTCCAACGAGTCCTGCAGGCGCTGTTCCACCGCTTTGCGGTCCAGCGCATTTGCAAAGATTTCGCCGACCAGCTTCAACAAGCGGATGTCTTCCTCGGCCCACCGCTTGGGCGCCCGGACCGCGTCGAAGCCCAGGAAACCGATGATGTGCTGCCGGGCCATGATAGGCACGTTGACCAGCGTGCGAATGCCTTCGCTCTCGAATTCGATCCGCTCATGCCGCGCCTCGGACGGTAGCGCCGAGACATCGGGCACATGAAAGACCTCGCCCTTGCTCAGTCTCTTCAGGGAATAGCCGAACTCGTCGACCTGCAGTCCCTGCAGCCGCGCGACGTGCGAATCGATGCCCTCTGCGCACCACTCGTGGGTGTTGTCCATGCGCCGGCCGTCTGCCGAGATGCGGAACACATAGCTGCGGTCTACACCGGTGAACTGCCCGATGCGCATGATGGCCTCGCTGATCTCTTCCTCGAGCTGCAGGATCGGGACATTGATGAAACGCGTCGAGATTTCGGCGATCAGCTGCTCCAGCACCAGTTGGCGCGACAGCGCCGCCGTCGCCCGCTCGCGCTGGATCGCGCCAGCGATGATCTCGCCGACGACCTTCAGCAGGTTGCGATGCTTCCTGTTCCATTCCTTCCGGGCGCGCAACGCGTCGAAGCCGACGAAACCGATGACCTTCTGGTCACAGATCAACGGCACGTTGAACATTGACCGGATGCCCTGAGCACTCAGTTCTTCCATCACGTCCGCCGCCTCAGGAGGCATGGCGGCCACGTCTTGGACGTACAGCTCCTCGCCATCAAGGAAGTGCCGCAGCGCCCAGCCGAACTTCTCCGCCGGGGCATCCTGCAGGCGGTCGATCATGGGTTCGACGCCCGCGGCGCACCACTCGTGCGTATTCGTGAAGTGCCTGCCGTCAGCGGAGAATTGAAACACGTAGCTGCGGTCGACCTGGGCGAAGGCGCCGATGGCCTGCAGTGCAGCGGTTATCTCGCGGTCGAGCTCCTTGCTGTCCAGGTTCACCAGCCGCCCGGAGATGCTGAGGATCAGGTGCTCGAACTGCTCCAGATAACGCAGTTCGTCGATCGACCCGACTTCGTCATCGGCCATCTCGCCAGGCGTCTGCCGATGGCTTGTGCTCACTTCGCCTCTCCGTTTGCTGAATTTCGCCGAGGCCACGCGCCGGACGCGTCCCCGTACCGAACTATACATGCGGCTGATCCATCGGTATCTTCGGTTGGCGTGCTGGACGCGCGTCGCGCACCAGTCAAACCGGGGCAGCTGCTTGAAGCATGACCGTGAAAATCCTGATCGTCGAAGATGAGGCCATTTCCGCGATGGCCCTGCGCTACACCGCGGAGCGGGTCGGTTGTGAGGTCGTCGGCAGCGTCGATACCGGGGAGGCGGCGATTGCGCAGGCCGCTGCGCATCGGCCCGATCTGATCCTGATGGACACCCGCCTGCGCACCGAGATGTCAGGGGTCGAGGCGGCCAACCGGATCTGGGAGCAGCTCGGAATCCGTTCTGTGTTCATCAGCGCCTACAGCGCCGCCGAACTTGAGGGCGATTACCGCGGACCGGCACCGTTCACGCTGCTGGTGAAGCCAATATTCGACGGCGATCTTGAGCGCCTGATCACTCCGCTGATCGAGTCCGCCCGCGGCGGTCACCCGGTGCGCTGAGAACGGCCTCACGGAGGGCGCAGCGACCGCGCGCCCGGACGCGTCATTCGGGCTGGATCTGGGCCAGGTGGCGCCCGACCGCCAGCCAGGCCCCGGCCAGGCCTAGCGCCGGGCCGCCGAGGACGACACCCAGCAGACTGGCCGGATCGATCAGCGAGAGTTCGAAACCTGACTCGTAGAGGCCCGCCAGCCGCCGCACCGGTCCGTCCAGTAGGTACAGTGACCCGAGCACCAGCGCCAGACCGATGATTGCGCCGAGCAGGCCATACCAGATGCCCTCGTACGGGAACGGCCTGCGGATGAAGGCGTCGGTGCCGCCGACCAGTTTGACGATCTCGATCTCGCTGTGCCGGTTCTGGATTTCCAGCCGGATGGTGTTGCCGAC
>CBDTXT010000449.1:0-2761 GCA_965364465.1 uncultured Chromatiaceae bacterium | reverse complement strand
TGGGAGCCGGTGCTGTACGTCAACAACATCCGCAGCTACTACAACATCCTGAAATGGCTGACTGCGAACGAGGAGTCCGAGATGCCCGAAGATCCGGAGTCGCCGGAAGAGGTCGTAGCGGAGCCTGGCGCGGTCGAGGAACAGCGCGAGATCACCGAGACCTGAGGCCAGCCGGTCGCGGACCCGGGCCCGCTCCTACAGGGATCGTTTCGACTCGAAGAAGGCCTTCAGCAGCGCCCCGCACTCCTCCGCCAGCACGCCGCCGTTGATCTCGAAACGATGGTTGAACGACGGACTGTCCGACAGGTCGATCGCGCTGCCCGCCGCCCCGGCCTTCGGGTCGTAGGCACCGAAAACGAGGCGCTCGATACGAGCCTGCACCAGCGCACCCATGCACATCGCGCACGGCTCGAGCGTCACGTAGAGCGTCGCGTCGGTCAGGCGGTAGTTGCCCGTTTTCCCGGCCGCTTGCCGCAGCGCCACGATCTCCGCATGCGCGCTCGGGTCGTTGTCGGTCTCGCTGCGGTTGTGGCCCCTCGCGACCACCTCACCGCCGGCAACGACCACGGCGCCGACGGGCACTTCACCGGATTCTGCAGCGGCTTCCGCCTCGGCGAGCGCCGCGTGCATGTGTCCCAAATCAATTTCCGACCAGGCCGCCATCTACTCCCACTCGATTGGACTCTGCCCACAGTCGTCCTGGTTTGGCGCGGGCACTCTGCCAGTCATGAGTATCAGTACCATGGACAGTACCATTATCTGTAACTCCGGAAGCAGTGTGTTTCAAAGTCACTTACTCAGTGGCGCGCCGTCGATGAGGGAAACTCCGAATAGCTCCTGGTACTTGTCTTGCGTTCAAATAGGGCGGTAACCACGAGGCGCTTTTATGAAGACCGAGCGCAAGACGACGACGCTGAAGACAGCACCACCGCCGGAAAAGGCCAGGGAACCCGTCGCCGACATCGCGACGGATCGGCTGCCACCCTCCGTCGTCAGCCCGGAAGTGGCCAGGACCTGGGATCGCCTGTTCAACGCTGCGATGGCGAAGAGCACGGCCGGCCTCGACCCGCGGGTGATCCTGCTGGCTTACCTCGACTGGTGGGTAAAGCTCGCCTGGTCGCCAGGTACCCATGTGCGCCTGACCGAGAAGGCGTTGCGCAAGTGGGCGCGCATCGGGCTGTTTCTGACGCAATGCATCAGCGAACGCGAGCCGCCGCGCGTCATCGAACCGCTGCCGCAGGACAAACGTTTCCGTGACCCGGCCTGGCGCCAGTGGCCGTACAACCTGTTCAGCCAGGGGTTTCTGCTGAGCCAGCAGTGGTGGGCGAACGCCACCACCGGTGTGCCGGCATTGTCCCGGGAACACAAGAACATGGTGACCTTCGTCACTCGCCAGATGCTGGACATGGTGTCGCCATCGAATTTTGCATGGACCAACCCCGAGGTGAGACAGGCAACCCTGCGCGAGGGCGGCGCGAACCTGGTGCGCGGCTGGGAGAATCTTGCGGATGATTGGCGGCGCGCGCTAACCAGGCAGAAGCCGGCGGGTACCGAGCGTTTCGAGCCCGGCAAATCGGTCGCGGTGACGCCGGGCAAGGTTGTTTATCGCAATCACCTGATCGAACTGATCCAGTATTCCCCGGCCACATCCAGGACATACGCGGAGCCGTTACTGATTGTGCCGGCCTGGATCATGAAGTACTACATCCTCGATCTGTCGCCGCACAACTCCCTGGTTCGTTACCTGGTTGAACAGGGCCACACGGTGTTCATGATCTCCTGGCGCAATCCGACCGAAGAGGATCGTGATCTGGGCATGGACGACTATCGGCGTCTCGGCATACTCGCCGCGCTCGACGCCATCGGGAGGATTGTGCCGGATACCCGGGTGCATGCCGCAGGCTACTGCCTGGGCGGCACGCTGCTGGCGATCGCCGCGGCCGCGCTGGCTCGCGATGGCGACGAGCGCCTGCAGACGATCACGTTGTTGGCCGCACAGACCGATTTCACGGAGGCCGGCGAGCTAATGCTGTTCATGAACGAGGCGCAGGTCAGTTTCCTGGAGAGCATGATGTGGGACCGCGGCGTGCTGGACACGCAACAGATGTCGGGCGCGTTTCAGATGCTGCGCTCGAACGACCTTGTCTGGTCGCGCATGGTGCGCGACTACCTGCTGGGGGAACGGCGGCCGCCCAACGACCTGATGGCATGGAACGCTGACCAGACGCGCCTGCCGTTCCAGATGCACTCCGAGTACATGCGTGAGCTGTTCCTGAACAACAGCCTGGCGGAGGGGCACTATCGTGTCGACGGCGAGGCGGTTGCTATCAGCGACATCCGTATACCGATATTCGCTATCGGTACCGAGAAAGACCACGTGGCGCCCTGGAAGTCGGTATACAAAATCAATCTGCTGGCGGATTCACGGGAAGTTACCTTCCTGTTGACAAGCGGTGGTCACAACGCCGGCATCGTCAGTGAACCGGGCCATCAGGGGCGCAGCTACCGCACAGGCTCGCGGACGGATGATCAGTCATACGTCGACCCGGAGACCTGGTACGAGAGTACGCCGCGCAACGACGGCTCCTGGTGGCCTGCCTGGCAGCAGTGGCTGAGCCGCCATTCCTCCGCGCGCACCGAACCGCCGGCAATGGGTGCGCCGGATGCCGGTTTCCCGGTCCTCGAAGACGCCCCCGGGAGCTACATCCATCAGGCCTGATAGCGCGGGCGTGCTTGGCGCTGCTCCGTGTGGCGGCGCCAT
>CBDTXT010000448.1:0-2762 GCA_965364465.1 uncultured Chromatiaceae bacterium | reverse complement strand
CCGCGAGTCGCCGGTCGCCGCGCCGGTCAGCAGCAGGCAGGCGAGCCCGATCGCGACGCGCAGCAGGCCGCAGGCCGCATTGGGGGGCGTGTCGACGAATCCAGGGCCAGCTGAGTGCATCCGTCGAATGTTACCCTGCGTTCGCGGTCCCTGCCTCAGCGCATGACGATGCGGGCGTGCGTCGATGGGAATGCTATGCTCGCAGACGGTTGGGATATGCGGCCCGGGCACCGCCGGCCGTGTTCCGGCGGTGGACCGAAAGGGGGTCGCGAAAGCAAAAAAGGGGACAACAATGCAAGAGCACTTGCGGGTACGTATCCAGGCCCCGGGGCCGAAGAAGATTCTCTCCTGTGATGGCGGCGGCATCCTCGGGCTGATGTCGGTCGAGATCCTGGCGGGCATCGAACGCGACCTGCGTCAGTTGACCGGCGACCCGGCGCTGGTGCTGGCCGACTGGTTCGATTTCACCTGCGGGACCAGCACCGGCGCGATCATCGCGGCCTGTATCGCCTGTGGCATGTCGGTCGGCGAGATCCGGCGCTTCTACCTGGAAAGCGGCGAGGAGATGTTCGACAAGGCCTCGCTGCTGAAGCGCCTGCGTTACAGTTACAACGACGAACCGCTGGCGCGCAAGCTGCAAGCCGAGCTCGACCGAGCGCTGGGCCATGTGCCAGAGGCCGGCAGGCCACATGCGGTCTTGGGCGAGGAGGGGCTGCGCACCCTGCTGATGATGGTCCTGCGCAATCACACGACGGACTCGCCTTGGCCGATCAGCAACAATCCCTTCGGCAAGTTCAATCAGCCGCTGCACGAAGACGGCAGCTCGCGCGGCGACTGCAACCTGGAGTTGCCGCTGTGGCAACTGGTGCGCGCCAGTACCGCGGCGCCGACCTTCTTTCCGCCGGAAGTGGTCACGTTTGCCGAGGGCACCGATGGTGAGTACCAGTTCGTGTTCGTCGACGGCGGGGTGACCACCTACAACAACCCGGCCTTTCTCGCTTTCCAGATGGCAACCGCCGCACCCTACGGCATCAATTGGCAAACCGGCGCCGATCGCTTGTTGATCGTGTCGATCGGCACCGGTCGTTACCCGAACGCACGGCCGGACCTCAGCGCCGGGGATCTGTGGCTGCTCGACCATGCGCGCAACATTCCATCGGCATTGATGAACGCCGCGTCCGACGGATGGGACATGGCCTGTCGGACAATCGGTGCGTGTCGCTACGGTGCCGCGGTCGACAGCGAGTTCGGCAGCATGCTCGGAACCAGCGGCGGCCCCGGCCTGTTTTCTTATGTCCGCTATGACCCGGACGTGACGCCCGAGGGACTCGATCGACTCGGCCTTTCGGGCCTCGACCCGGAGCACGTCCGGATGATGGACAGTACCGACCACATCGCCGAGATCCAGCAGGTCGGTGCGGCCTATGCCGCGCGGCATCTCGACACGGCGAACCATCTCGCCGGGTTCATCCGATAACCCTGTTTATTGCCGGCCGTGGGCCGGGCATGCTTTCGGTTAGAATCCGCCGCGCGGGCCGAGGGGCTGGTTTGGACAGCCGCTCGAGAGCCGTCTGGCGCCACACGACAAGAGGAGCATTCAATGGGCCTATTCGATTTCGCGAAAGACATGGGGAAAAAGATCTTCGGCAGTGACGACGAGGCGGCCGAGAAAATCGAGCAGAATATCGCCGAAGCGAACCCCGGCGTCGAGGGGCTCGACGTACAGTACGAGGACGGCGTGGTGCGCCTCGGCGGCAAGGCCGAATCGGCCGAGGCGATGGAGAAGGCAGTGTTGATGGCCGGCAATGTGCAAGGCGTCAGCGAGGTCAACGTCGATGCGATGGAGGCCCCGGCACCCGAACCCGAGGTCGAGTATTACACCATCGTCAGCGGCGACACCCTGTCCAAGATAGCCAAGGCCCACTACGGTGATGCGATGGACTATCCGAAGCTGTTCGAGGCCAACCGCGAGGTGATCAAGGATCCCGATCTGATCTATCCGGGGCAGAAGATCCGCATCCCACCGAAGACCTGGTAGGCGTCCGTCAGCGCGCAGCCGCGCGCTGCTCAGAGAAAGGTCTTCGCACCGATCAGCCGGCGTCGCCAAAACGGGTTGTCCATAGACGCTCTGCCAACCCGTTTGCCGGACGATGGGGCATGGATAAAGACCCCATCGCCTGCGTAGATGCCGACATGGCGACTCTTGGCCGCACCCATGCGGAAGAACAGCAGATCGCCCGGTACCAGGTGCTCGCGCCGCGGTGTGCGCGCATGCCGCCACTGCAGCCCGGTCGTGCGGGGCACCTCGATGCCGGCCTCGCGATGGCTGTACTGCACCAGACCGCTGCAGTCGAAGCCCCCCCGGTGGCTGCCGCCATATCGATAGGGCGTGCCGATCTGCTGCGAGGCGACCCGGACGACCTCGCGACGCTGCGCCGAGACGACCTGTCCGTCCGCAGCGAGCGCGGCGTCGCGAGAAGGCAGCGGCGTGCTGCCGCAGCCAGCCAGGCCGAGCGCGGCGATACCCAGTAAGCCGACGACCCACCGGCAAGGTGCCCGAGTCGCGCGGCAGCCTGTCACTTTGTAGGGCACGGGGTCCATGAACTGAGGATAGCGAAAATCCCCGGCGACCGTCTGGCGCTTTACGCCCGACCTGGTCGGCGCGGGCGGCCCCTCTCTATTTTCGGATGCCCTCGACGCCGAGCCACAGGTGGACCTCCTGCGAGGCGGGGCCGAGGTCGCGGTCGATGCCGAAATCGGCC
>CBDTXT010000447.1:0-2783 GCA_965364465.1 uncultured Chromatiaceae bacterium | reverse complement strand
ATGGCCCAGGCCGGGGGTATCGGCGTCATTCACCGCAACCTGGATGCAGAACTGCAGGCGGCCGAAGTCGCGCAGGTGAAGAAGTTTGAGTCCGGCATGGTGGTCAATCCGGTCACCACCAATCCCGGCGCGCGTCTGGCCGAGGCGCTGAGGCTGATGGCCCATTACAGCATTTCCGGCATCCCTGTGGTCGAGCCGGGCTCGGGCCGTCTCGTAGGCATCGTGACCAACCGGGATGTGCGCTTCGCGACGAATGAAGAGCAGCCCGTGTCCGAGCTGATGACCAAGGATCTGGTTACGGTGAAAGACAACGTGGACATGGAAGAGGCCAAACGGCTTCTCCATCAGCACCGCATTGAGAAGCTGCTCGTGGTCGACGACGATTATCGCTGTGTCGGCCTCATCACGGTGAAGGACATCGAGAAGGCCCGCGCGCACCCGGACGCGTGTAAGGACGAGCAGGGACGCCTGCGCGTCGCGGCCGCGACGAGTGTGGGCGACAGCGGTTTCGAGCGCGCCGAGCAACTCATCGATGCGGGGGTCGATCTCATCGTCGTCGACACGGCCCATGGTCATTCGCGGCTGGTGTTGGACCAGGTGGGACGCATCAAGCGGGTGTCGAATGCGGTGCAGGTCGTCGCGGGACGTCAACTGACCCCGGTCCAGTCGTTCTTCGGCTCGCTGCTCGGCTGCGACGACTACCCGACACAGGCAACCGCGGTAGCCTACGTCGGCTTCGCCGGCCGGATACTCCCAGCCGAACTGGATGCCCCGATAGCGCTATGCGAGCACCGCCTGAAAGACGCGTCCGGTGACTGGAGCTGCAGCGTCGGCCGTTTCATCTCCAGTTCGGACAACGACGAACAAACCGCAGGCTGGACCAACTTTCAGCAGTCCGCCGAAAGCTGTCCGTCGGCGAATGCCAATCAGGTGAAAGACTTGGTGGCTTGCGGCGGCGGCGTGAACCCGGAGCGGGTGCGCGGAAGGCCGATGGGCACGAGCGGTGGTCAGGTGCAGAGCGCCTTTGACGACCTCTACGACTGCTGGGTAGCGACCAATGACACCGATGGTGACGGCTGGCCCGATCAGCCATGGCGCATGCTGTTGCCGGTGATCCAGTGTGACGATTCCAATCCGGGTCCTTGCAACACGCTGATCGGCGCCGTGGCGATGGATGTCTTGTGGATGGTCGAATCGGTCAACAAGAACAAGATCGACGACGAGGCACCCATAAGGATGGCGGACTGGGACGGCTCGGCGATCAGCGAAGGCGAGGCGCGGTGGGACTCGTTCGTCGATCATTTCCAGATCAAGTCGGAACCTGGCTCGGGGTTGGCCTATTGGGACGACAAGCCCAGCGACAACGGCTATCGCCAGAAGACCATCTATTTTTCCCCGAGCTGCGATCCACAGATACCGACGGGCGGCACGGGCGGTGGCAATTTCGGGATTCGTGCCGCGGTGCCGGTGCTGGTGCGCTGATCTGCAGATTCTGCGGTGGCCAACCCGGGCCACGGCGTTGCCCCCTGCGTGGCGGCGCATCCGCGGTTCGACTAGTATTCCCAGGGTTTCTTGCGTTTATCGGAGATCAGTTGCGGTACCGGATTCCCAATCCGCCACGGGACATCACCGTTAAGCTCATTTCAAGGAGGAAATATGGGCAGCAACAATGCAGAACAGATCGTCGAGGCCGCGGACCTGCTGAACCGCGCGCTACGAAAAATCATCGTCTCGGAACAGGGCCCCCACGCGGAGACCCTGATAGCCGCGGCCGCCAGGATGGCCGGCACCATGTTATTCCACTCGCTCTCGCCCGGCCCGGATCATCTGCCGCCAGGTGCGGTCTGTCTGACCGACCAGGCGAACGAGCAGGGTCCCGAGCTGATGCAGCTGATGTTCGCGACCCTGGGTCAGTTGGGCCACAAAGACATCGACCGGCAGACGCTTGTTGGGGACAGCGGGCGCAGTGCGCTGTCGCGCCTGTCGCTGGGCGAGACGCAGCAGATGCTGGAACCCTGGTATCGCAAGATCCAGGGCCTTTGCGGGCTGTCGCCGCGTGAGATCGCGGACGCCGGGGCGATCGCGACGGCGATGTCGATCCACGACTGCCAGTCCGTGCTGGCGGTTCCGGCGGGCTGTGCCATCGCGGTCGATGGGATCGTCGAGTCGGTCAAGACGGTGCCGCAGCGGATCGCGGCGGCATCCTGAGGCGCACCGCCGCGCTGCACCGCTGCCGGCGACTACACTTGTCCTGCGTGCCGTGCGATTCCGCTGCCTTGCAAACCGCTGCGGTGCGGCCATCGCGGCCGAGCGCTTGTCGGCAGTCAACAAACTGCCGGATTTCGCTTTCGGACCTGGCGGTAAAACCCGAAGCTTGTAGGCAGCGGGGGTGGTGTCCGGCCGCCGGAGGCACACAAGGTTGTGGCCGCGCGGGCCGCAGCCGCTCCATCAAAACAGGAGGAGGGTCCTAATGAGCAAAATCTGGGTCGTTGCGGCGGATGCCAGCCGGGCGCGGTTCTTCACCGCGGACAAACCGGCCAGTTCACTGAACGAGATCGAGACCCTGAGCAACCCCGAGGCACGCCTGCACGAGGGTGACCTGGTCAGCGATCGCGGTGGGCGCGGGGGCAATGGCGGTGCACCGCACAATTACAGTACCGGCAACGAGGCCAAGGATGAGGCGGCCAACCGCTTTGCCGCCGAAGTCTGCAAGCACCTGGAAAAGGGGCGTAACGATCATGCCTTCGGCAAGCTCTACGTGATGGCGGCCCCGCATTTCCTCG
>CBDTXT010000446.1:0-2786 GCA_965364465.1 uncultured Chromatiaceae bacterium | reverse complement strand
GCTACGTGCTCGCGTCGGAGGGCAAGTCGTTCGATTCCGACGGGTTCGCCGAGTTCCTGACCGGATGGGTCGATCAGTACCCGATCCTGTCGATCGAGGACGGCATGGACGAGGGTGATTGGGATGGCTGGAAGGTGCTCACCGACAAGCTCGGCAGCCGTGTACAGCTGGTCGGAGACGACCTGTTCGTAACCAACACGGGGATCCTAAAGGAGGGCATTGACCGGGGTGTCGCGAATTCGATCCTGATCAAGTTCAACCAGATCGGCACCCTGACCGAGACGCTCGAGGCGATACACATGGCCCACGACGCCGGTTATACCGCAGTGATCTCCCATCGCTCCGGCGAGACCGAGGATACGACGATTGCCGACCTCGCGGTCGCGACCGCGACCGGCCAGATCAAGACCGGCTCGCTTTCGCGTTCCGATCGAGTCGCCAAATACAACCAGCTGATGCGGATCGAGGATCAGCTGGGCGGCGACGCGGTCTATGCCGGCAAGAGCGCGTTCCCCGCGTTCTAAGCCGCACCACGGTGAACTGGAAGCTGCAGCTGACGTTTGCCGTTCTGCTGCTGGTGCTGCTGGGTCTGCAATACCGTCTTTGGGTCGGCGAAGGGAGCCTGGCCGAGGTCGAGAGCCTGCGGCGCCAGCTCGTCGCACAGCGTGCGGAGTTGAACGATCTGCAAGAGCGCAACGCGACGCTGCAAGCGGAGGTCGACGACCTCAAGGAGGGTCTCGCGGCGATAGAGGCCAGGGCGCGCAGCGAGCTCGGTCTGATTCGCGAAGGCGAGACCTACTTCCAACTGTTGCCGGCGGACGAGGCCCCAGATGACTGAGCCGGCATGCTGGGCGGTGGTCCCTGCGGCCGGCGTGGGTCGCCGGATGGGCGGCACGATCCCGAAGCAGTACCTGATGCTGGACGGGCGCCCGGTCATCGATCACGCAATCGAACGCCTGTTGCTGCACCCCAGTGTCGACGGCCTCTATGTCGCGCTGAGCGACGAGGATCGCTGGTGGGGTGAAACGGAATTCGCCGCGCACCCCGACCTGGTCCGGGTGTCCGGCGGCAGCGAGCGCTGCTATTCGGTGCTGAACGCGCTGCAACGGCTGCAGCCGCGCGCGGCCCCGGACGACTGGGTGCTGGTGCACGATGCGGCCAGGCCCTGCGTGCGGCGCAGCGATATCGATCACCTGATGCAAATGGTCCGGGCGCACGCGGAGGGCGGTCTGCTCGGCGTGCCGGTAAGCGATACGATGAAGCGCACCGACAGCGCCGACCGGATTATCGAGACAGTCGAGCGCAGCCGCCTCTGGCGCGCGTTCACGCCCCAGATGTTTCGTTTCGGTGCGCTGCTGGATGCGATCCAGCGCGCGCTCGATGCCGGACGCCTGCTCACCGACGAGGCCAGCGCGGTCGAATGGGTCGGCATGCGCCCGATCATGGTCGAGGGTCATTCCGACAACCTGAAGATCACCCGGCCCGAGGATCTGGCGCTCGCGGCCTACTATCTCGAGCGCCAGTCAGCGGGGTTGTGATCCGCCTGTGCCACGATCCTGGATGCGGCCCGGCGACTCAAAGGCCCAGTACCCGGCGCGCATTGGCGCAGGTGGCCTGTGCGAGCTCCGCTTCGGGCACCCCCCGCAGCCGTGCCATCGTCTCCAGTACCTCGGGCAGGTAGGCCGGGCTGTTGCGCTGGTACTGGTGCGAGGCGACTGTCATGTCCGGTGCGTCGGTCTCCAGCACGATCGCGTCGATCGGCAGCGCAACGGCCAGTCGTCGCAGATGCCGTGAGCGCTCGAAGGTCAACATGCCGCCAAAGCCCAGGCAAAATCCCATTGCCCGGTAACGCGCGGCCTGCTGCAGACTGCCGTTGAACGCGTGGCAGAAACCGCCGCACAGCCGATAACGCCCGAGCGTGCTCAACATCGCATCGTGCGCCTTGCGGACATGCAGTGCCACCGGCAGTGCGAACTGCTCGGCGATCTCCAGCTGGCCCTCGAGCAGGTGCTGCTGCCGGTCGCGGTCGAGGTCCTTCAGGTGCCAGTCGAGCCCGATCTCGCCGACGGCGACCGGCCTGTCCGCGTCGATTTGTTCAGCGAGCGCCCGGACGTCGCCACCTTGGTGCCGCTGCAGGAACACCGGATGCAGGCCCAGCGCCGGATGCAGGTGCGGGTCTTGTGCACAAAGTGCGAGCAGCGCCGGCCAGGTGCTGCGTCGGACCGCCGGTACCAGCAGGTCGCGCACGCCGGCCGCCCGGGCGTCCCCGAGGACCTCGGCGCGGTCCGCTGCGAATTCCTCGAGATCGATGTGGCAGTGGGTGTCGAACAGTTCCATCGACACAGTCTAAACCTTGCCCGGTGATATGATCTCCGGTCGATCTGAACGGAGCAGCGGGACCATGCGTATCGGCCACGGGTTTGATGCCCATCGATTCTGTGACGGCGACCACGTGACGCTCGGCGGGGTGAGCATCCCGCATGACCGGGGCCTCGAGGCCCATTCCGACGGCGACGTGCTGATTCATGCGCTGTGTGACGCGCTGCTCGGTGCGGCGGGTCTCGGCGACATCGGTCGGCATTTTCCGGATACCGACGACCAGTACCGCGGCATCGACAGCCGTATCCTGCTGCGGCGTGTGCGTGAGACCCTGGCAGGGCGCGGTCTGCTGGTGTCCAACCTGGATTGCACACTGGTTGCCCAGGCGCCGCGCCTCTGGCCGCAGATCGAGGCGATGTGCGCGCACATCGCGCAGGACGTCGGTTGTGCGGCGGACCGTGTGAACG
>CBDTXT010000445.1:0-2796 GCA_965364465.1 uncultured Chromatiaceae bacterium | reverse complement strand
CAAGGAACTCAAGGCGGGCGACTACATCCAGCTCGAGGACAAACGCATCGTCCTGAACAAGAAACTGCCCGCACGCTGGTAGCCTGTTGCGCCCCCCGATGAGGCCGCGCTCCCCGCTACCCGTCATTGCCCTGTCACTGCTCGCACTTGCAGCGCTGCTCACCCTGGTGCGCGAGCAGGGACGCCTGCAATGGCTCGAGCTGGCGGCCTATGATCTGCTCGCGGCCGGTGTCGAGGCCGGTCCGGTGACGCCAGCGGCGGTGTCACTGGTGCTGGTATCAGAGTCCGATATCCAGGCGTTGCGCAGCTGGCCGCTGACCGATTCACAGCTGCGCGGGATTCTCGGCGATATCCTGGCATTTGACCCGAAGGTCGTGGGTCTGGACATCTATCGCGATCTCGCGGTGCCCCCCGGGCACGACGACTTCCAGGCCCTGTTGCGGGATGAGCCGCGCATCATAGCGATCGAAAAATTTCCAGGTGCCGACAGCCCCGGCGTGCCACCACCGTCGGTGTTGCGGGACACCAACCGGGTCGGCTTCTCCGATCTGATCGCCGACCCCCGCGGGGTGGTGAGGCGCGGCCTGTTGTTCCTCTCGGACGGTGAGCGCACGGGCTATGCCTTTTCCCTGCAGCTGGCGCTCGCGTATCTGCGCGACGCGGGGCTCCAGCCGATCCCGGACACTGCCGATCCAAGCCATATGCGCCTCGGAGAGGTGACCCTGGTGCCGCTCGAGGGCAACGAGGGTGGCTATGTGGACGCTGACCCCGGTGGCTACCAGATCATGCTGCACTATCGCACCGGGCGATCGCCGTTTCCTATCTACTCGCTGCAGGACTTGCGCGACGGCAGGATCGAGCCGGCCACGTTCTCCGGCCGCATCGTGATCCTCGGTGTGGCCGCCGACAGCGTCAAAGACTATTTCGTCACGCCCTTCGCGACGCTCGATCACCACGTCGGCACGCTACCGGGCTCGCTCGTGCACGCCCATGCAGCGCAGCAGCTGCTGGACGCGGCACTGGGTGGTCGCGAACCACTCCGCACCTGGGAAGACGGGGTGGAGCTGGCCTGGCTTTGGCTGTGGGTCGGGTTGGGATTCCTCGCCGGGTGGTTTGCCGGTCCGTCCTGGCGCTTCGTCCTGGTCGTGGTGGCCGGGGGGTTGGTCGCCGTCGGGATCGCGGTGGCCGCTTACCTGTCGGGCTGGTGGATTCCGGTAGTGCCCAACCTGCTCGGCTGGCTACTCGCCTCGGCACTGAGCAGCGCGCTACTCGCCGCGCATCGGCGTCGCGACCAGCAGCTGTTGATGGGCCTTTTCGCGCGCCATGTGTCGCCCGAAGTGGCCGGCGCCATCTGGCAGCGGCGCGAGGACGTGCTGGAAGACGGCCGGGTGACGCCGCGCACGCTCACGGTCAGCACCCTTTTCACCGACCTCCAGGGTTTTACCCGCGTATCCGAACAGATGGATCCTGAACCCTTTCTGCAATGGTTGAACAGCTACCTGGCGGAGCTCACCGAGGTCATCATGCGTTTCGGCGGCGTGCTAGACGACTTTGCCGGCGACGGTATCAAGGCCAGCTTCGGTGTCCCGTTTTCTGACCCGGAAGACAGCGCACGGCAGGCGCGCCAGGCCGTCGATTGTGCGCTCGCGCTGGGCCAGGCACTGACCGGGCTCAACCGCCAATGGCGCAGCCAGGGAAGGGCCTGCATGGCGATGCGCATCGGGATCCACACCGGGCTGGTCGTCGTCGGCACGGTCGGCAGCCCTGCGCGAATGAAGTACACCACGGTCGGGCGCAACGTGAACCTCGCTTCGCGGCTCGAGAACCTCAAGGATTGTCCCGACCCCAATCCGGACGACGAGTGTGAGAACTGCCGGATCCTGGTCAGTGGGGCGACCGCGGCGCTCGTGCGAGACTTCTTCGAAGTCAGGGATCTGGGCGTGTTCCAGCTCAAGGGGATCACGGAAAAGACACAGGTCTTTGCCATACTCGGTAGAAAATCGGAGGGACAGCTACATGTGGATGACTAGTCTTGTGAATGCCTCGTTGGCCATCTTCATGGCGCTCAGCGTCCAGTCGCATGCCGCCTGCGAGCGATCGGCCCGTGATGATCCGGCCGGGGAGAACGCGCCGGCCCCGCCGGCGTTCCAATACATACCCCCCAACCGTGGGGCGCCCGCCCGGCGCGTCGGTGGCGGTACCCGCAGCATCAGCCAGCTGAGCGTGCTGGCCCCGGATCATGTCGGGCGCACGACCCAGCCACGGCCCCGTCTCTACTGGTACATCAACCCGGGCTTTCGCAACGGGGTGCGTTTCCGTCTTGCGCCGGTCGGTGCGACGCCCCCGTTGCTGGAAATACTGCTGCCCCCTCAGCCCAATGGCGGCATCCAGTACCTCGACCTGGAGCAGTACAATGTCAGCCTCGAGCCCGGAACGCATTACGAATGGGGCGTGATGCTGGAGCCGTTCGCACACCAGCGTCTGCCGCCGTTGATCTCCCTCGGCCTCCTGGTGGTCGATGACTCGGCGCCCGCGTTGGGCCTCGCTCCTACGTTGGAAAGACCCTATTTGGCCGCGCAGCAGGGCTACTGGTACGACGCGGTTGACTGGATCTCCCGGCGCATCGAAGCGGAGCCGCCGGGCACCGAGCTGCGCCTGCAACGTGCCTCGCTGATCGAGCAGGGTGGCCTGCACTCCGCCGCACTGTACGAGCGGGAAATGACGCAGACAGGCCGCTAAGAGGAATGGCACTTACTTAAGCCGATACGGGTTGTTTCTGGAGGAAACGTCGGTGGC
>CBDTXT010000444.1:0-2815 GCA_965364465.1 uncultured Chromatiaceae bacterium | reverse complement strand
AGCGTGGCGCTAGTTTACCCATGTGCGCCCGATTGTGCTGCCCCCGTGTCTGCAGGGGTCGGCCTGACCGTCGATGGCCGCGCAATGCAGGCAGTATCGCAACGAAGGGGGCGACGGCCAATCGCGGCCCGAGTATAATGATGCGCCCGCTATGCAGCCGCGTAGCCTTGATCCCTCATCGGTTCTGTGATGCCCGAAAAGATGTCCGACTTCGCCACGCTGGGCCTGCCCGGCCCGCTGCTTGCCGCGTTGGCCGAGGTCGGTTACGAAAACCCTTCGCCGATCCAGGCGCAGGCGATCCCGCTGCTGCTGGCCGGCAGGGACCTGCTCGGTCAGGCGCAGACCGGTACCGGCAAGACGGCTGCATTCGCACTGCCGCTGTTGGCGCGTATCGACCCCTCGGCAAATCACCCGCAGCTCATGGTGCTGGCCCCGACCCGCGAACTCGCACTCCAGGTCGCCGAGGCGATGCAGACCTATGCGCGGTTCCTGCCAGGCTTTCATGTGCTACCAATCTACGGCGGGCAGGGCATGGGCGCGCAACTCAAACAACTGCGCCGTGGCGTCCAGGTCGTGGTCGGCACGCCGGGCCGGATCATGGACCACATGCGGCGTGGCACGCTGGACATCTCGCGTCTGCAGTCGGTGGTGCTCGACGAGGCGGACGAAATGCTGCGCATGGGCTTCATCGACGATGTCGAATGGATCCTGCAGCATACGCCGACGGACCGTCAGGTCGCGCTGTTCTCGGCGACCATGCCAAAACAGATTCGCAGTGTTGCAGAGCGACACCTACGCGATCCGCAGCAGGTGCGCATCGCCTCCAAGACGACCACAGCGGACAATATCCACCAACGTTACTGGCCGATCGGCGGGTTGCACAAGCTGGACGCGCTGACCCGGATCCTGGAGAACGAGACCTTCGACGGCGTGATCATTTTCGTGCGCACCAAGACCCAGACGGCGGAGCTCGCGGAGAAACTGGATGCACGTGGCTTCACGGCCGAGGCCTTGAACGGCGATGTGGCGCAGGTGCAGCGTGAGCGCACCGTGGAGCGGCTGCGCGACGGCAAGACCGACATCCTGGTCGCGACTGATGTCGCGGCGCGCGGGCTCGACGTCAAGCGGGTCAGCCACGTGATCAATTACGATATCCCCTACGACACCGAGTCGTATGTTCACCGTATCGGCCGCACCGGGCGGGCCGGCGCCGCAGGCGAGGCCATCTTGTTCGTCGCGCCGCGCGAGCGGCGGATGCTCCGTGCGATCGAGAAGGCAACCGGCCAGCGCATCGAGCCGATGGACCTGCCGTCGGTTCAGGACATCAATTCACGGCGCACAGATCGTTTCAAGGCCGGCGTGCGCGACGCAATCGCGCACCAGGATCTGTCACTTTACTACCGCCTGGTCAGTGAGCTCGAACAGGAAGAGGATTTGGACGCGCTGCAGATCGCGGCCGCGCTGGCCCGGCTCGCCCAGGGCGATGCCCCGTTGCTACTCGATCCGAAGTCGGAACCGCAGCCCGCACCGCAGCAGCGGTTCGTGGAAGCGACACAGGATCGGGCGCGACGGCCGGAAAGGCAACGCCCCGAGAAGGTGCTCGAGACCAAGGCGCTGCCGCTGAAGGATTTCCCCGACGTCGAGATGGAGCGGTTCCGCATCGCGGTCGGTTACCGACACGGGGTCAAGCCGGGCAACATCGTCGGCGCCATCGCCAACGAGGCCGAGCTGGAGAGTCGGTACATCGGACATATCGAGATCTTCGATGACTTCAGCACGGTCGACCTGCCGGCCGGTATGCCCGACGAAACCCTGCGTGATCTGCAAAATGCGTGGGTGTGTCAGCAAAAGATGGCGATCCAGCGACTCAAGCACGAAAAGCCGTCTCCGACGGCGCGCCGACCCGCCGCCAAGTCCGCCGCCAAGTCCGCCGCCAAGTCCGCCGCCAAGTCGCCGGCCGCGAAGCGCCCTGCCGCTGTGGGTAAAAAGCCGACCAGCGCCGGCCACAAGCCACCCAAGCGTCGGTCGTCTGCCGCGAAGGGGCCGGGCGGATCGCGTTGAGCCACGCCGTCGCCGGCCGGACAGCGGCTGCGTCATGACAAGCCAAAGCCTTGTCAGGAATGGACGACGATGCCGGTGACGGAACCGGGTCAAACCTTCGTCTGCCTGGCAAGGTAGCCGTCGAGGCCGTTCGCGAATGCCTGGCGGTCGGCGGCCGACAGCGGCGGCTGGCCAGTCCGCTGGCGCGCAGCGTATCCATGAAGTCACGCATGTTCAGACGTTGCCGGATATTGTCCGGCGTAAAGCGTTCACCGCGCGGACTCAGTGCTTCGGCGCGCTTTTCGATCACCTCTGCGGCCAGCGGTATGTCGGCAGTGATCACCAGGTCGCCCGGTGCGACACGGCGTGCGATTTCATTGTCCGCCACGTCGAAACCTGGTGCGACCTGGAGCATCCGGACGTACCGTGAACGCGGCAACTCCAGGGCCTGGTTCGCGACCAGCGTCAGCGGCACCTCACAGCGCTCCGCGGCGCGGTACAGGATGTCGCGGACCGTGCGCGGACAGGCGTCCGCATCGACCCAGATGGCCATCGTCATACTCCTCGATTGCAGATACGACGCGACTGCTAAGGGGTTGCGCCGCGCGGCCCGATCTTATCCCGGAACGACCGGATCGCGCCTGCCGGTATCGCCGGCCCGCTTCCTGACGACTAGCCCGGAAATCTCACCGGGATGTGGGATTTTGGGGCGATAGGGCCAAGCAGCTTGGGTGATCGTTCGAAAAAGCATAGCCGTCGCTATGGTTTGAGAAGG
>CBDTXT010000443.1:0-2826 GCA_965364465.1 uncultured Chromatiaceae bacterium | reverse complement strand
CGAGGCTCGCTGGCGTGCACGGGTCTCCAGCGAGGTGTTGTCGGTGCCCGCGGCCGCCGACGGCGTCGTGGTCGTGCATACGGTCGATGGGAAGCTGTTCGGACTCGAGGCGACCACCGGCAGCGAGCGCTGGCGCTACGAACGCGAGGTGCCGGTACTCACATTACGCGGCAGCGGCTCGCCGGTGATCTCGAATGGGATCGCGTATGTCGGCATGGCGGGTGGTCGCCTGTTGGCCCTGCGTGTCGACAGTGGCGGTGTGATCTGGGACGCGAGCGTCAGCGTCCCGGGTGGCCGCTCCGAGCTTGAGCGCCTGGCCGACATCGATGGCGACCCCATCGTGTTCGGCGGCGGCGTGTTCGTCTCGACCTATCAGGGCGAGGTGGCGGTCATCGAGGAGCGCTCTGGGAAGCTGGCCTGGCGGCGCAAGATCTCGTCGTACAACCGGATGGGGGTCGACCGGCAGGGACTCTATGTCAGCGATGCGGACGGCGTGGTCTGGGGCCTGGACATCCGGTCGGGAAACGCCCGCTGGAGCCAGGAGGCGCTGAAGCACCGCAAGTTGTCGAGCGTCGCGGTCGCCGGCGACTGGGTCGTGGTCGGAGACTTCGAGGGTTACCTGCATTGGCTTGACCGCGACGATGGCAGCCTGCTGGCACGTACCCGCGTGGGCAGCGACCCGATCACGAACGGTATAAAGGTCGTCGATGGCGTGCTCTATGTGCAGGGTGACGGGGGTGATCTCGCGGCCGTGCGCCCGCCGGGTACGCCGTGACCCAGGCGCTGTTGCCGGTGATCGCGCTGGTCGGGCGCCCCAATGTTGGCAAATCCACGTTGTTCAACCGACTCACGCGCAGCCGCGATGCGCTGGTGGCCGATCAGCCGGGCCTGACGCGCGACCGTCAGTACGGCGTGGGGCGCCTGGGCTCGCAGCCGTACCTGGTAGTGGATACCGGGGGCATCAGCGACGATCGGCAGGGCGTCGACCTGTTGATGGAGCGACAGGTGCGTCAGGCGATCGGTGAGGCGGACCGGGTATTTCTGATCGTCGACGGGCGCGAGGGCCTCACCGCCGGCGACCAGCTGATCGCCGAGGGCCTGCGCCGCACCGGGAAGGGGATCACGCTCGTGGTCAACAAGACCGAGGGCCTCGATTACGACAGTATCAGCGGTGATTTTTTCGCGCTGGGGCTCGGCGAGCCGATGCCAATCGCTGCGGCACATGGCCGCGGGGTGCACCGCCTGATCGATCACGCGCTCGCGATGCTGCCCGAGGTCGTGGACGCAGGGCCGCCCGATCAGGCAGGACCCGGCATCGAGATCGCGGTCGTGGGACGGCCCAACGTCGGCAAGTCCACGCTGGTGAACCGGCTACTCGGCGAGGAGCGCGTCGTCACCTTCGACCAGCCCGGGACCACCCGGGACAGCATACGAATACCCTTCGAGAACAACGGCATGCGCTATACGCTGATCGACACGGCCGGTGTGCGACGCCGTGCAAGGATCAGCGAGGCGGTCGAGAAGTTCAGCGTGATCAAAACGCTGCAGGCGATAGAGCAGGCCAACGTGGTGTTGCTGGTACTGGATGCCAGGCAGGGGATCTCGGATCAGGACGCTGGCCTGGCCGGGCACGTGGTCGACAGCGGCAGGGCGCTGGTCGTGGTGATCAACAAGTGGGACGGCCTTGCCGGCGATGAGCGCGAACGCATCCGGCGCGAGATGCTGCGGCGCCTTCCTTTCCTCGATTTCGCCGCCTGGCAGTTCGTTTCGGCGCTGCATGGCAGCGGCGTCGGTCACCTGCTCGGCGCCGTCGATGCGGCCTACCGTGCGGCAACGATCGATCTGAAGACGCCGGAACTCACACGAATCCTGGAAGATGCAGTGGCCGAACACCCGCCGCCGCTGGTGCATGGCCGGCGTATCAAGCTGCGTTATGCGCACCAGGGTGGCAAGAATCCACCCGTCATCATCGTGCACGGTAACCAGACCGCTGAGGTTCCGGCAAGCTACCGGCGCTATCTGGTCAATCGCTTTCGCAGTGTTTTCGTGCTGCGCGGCACCCCGCTGCGCGTCGAGTTCAAGACCGGGGGCAATCCTTATGCAGGACGGCGCAACAAGTTGACCGAGCGGCAGCGCAGGAAACGCGGTCGGTTGATGAAATTCGTGCAGAAACGCAAGTAGCCGGCGGCCAGTCGCATCGGGACCCCGTCAGGAGATCCCGTTGTCGGTCGGAACGTCGGCGGGCGTCGCGCGCTCGACCGTCAGGTCGAGTCGGCCGTCCGAGAGCAATGCCTCGAGCTGCAGACCCGGCGTGACCTGCGTGATGCTGCCCACGACTTCGCCCGTCACTGGGCGGCGCAGCACCGCGTAGCCGCGCTGCATGGTTGCCAAGGGGCTCACCGCATTGAGCTGCCTCGATGCCGCCACCAGTCGCTCTGAGCGATGCCTTGCGGTTTGAATCCACGCCTGCGTCAGGCGTTCAGGCAGGCCGGCATAGCGCTGTCGCAGCAGCCCCAGAACTGTCGCGGGGCTGCGGCTGCGCAGTGCGCGCGTCGCCGCCGCCAGCGTCTGTTCCCGCAGTCGCAGCGCGCTGCGCATCGCACGCACCAGACGCAGGTCCAGCCCATCCAGGCGCTGTTGCTGCTGGCGCAGCCGGCCGTGCGGCGAGTTGCGATGCAGGCGGCCGTCCAGGCGCGCCAATTGTTGACGCTCGAACGCCAGGCGGCGCCGCATGGCCTGCTGGAGGCGGTTCTGTTGCGACGCCAGGCCCGCGTCGAGCGCAGCGGCATCCGGGCTGATCAGTTCAGCCGCGGCGGACGGCGTCGG
>CBDTXT010000442.1:0-2875 GCA_965364465.1 uncultured Chromatiaceae bacterium | reverse complement strand
TACCACATCGCCCGGCTCGCGCAGGCGCCGTTGGGCCAGGCCCGCGCCGCCGGCCCGATCGCTGCATAGGCGGCGCGTGCATCTGCCCGCACGGGCACCGGCGGATCACAGCGGCCGGTAATCGAACTTCTGACCACCGACGGTTGCCTCGTACATCAGACCGCCCTTCGCGATCGTGAACACCGCCATTCCCTTGTAGAAGCCGCCGACCGTCTTCGCATCACGTTGCCCCCCGCTGACACCCGCGGAGTTGCCGGCGCTGCCCGCGGCGACCTGCGCCCCGGCGGTGATCGCAACAACCGAGGCCTGGGCCCCGAACTCGTAGCTGCCACTGGTGAAATCCTTGAACGCACGCTCGTCCTGGAAGAAAACGATCTGGCTGTAGGCCTGCCCGCCGAGCTGGAGCCCGAGGGTCAACTGGGTCATCCGGGTGTCGCCGACATAGCGGCCACCCTTATAGACACGGCCTTCGCCGTAGGCGCCGCCGATAAAGTAGCCGCCCTTACCAACCGTCGGGAAAACGGCATAGCCGACACTGTTGTCGAAAAAGGCGGCACTCTCGCCCGCGCCCCGGAAGATGTCGATCGTCTTCTGGTAACTGTCCGCGATCGCGGCAGCGACCGGCAGAAACAGCAGCACGAAGCCGATGACCAATGAGTGGAACTGACGCATGGCACTTTGCCCCCCTGCGGGCATTGTTGTTGAATTTGGCGCCATCCTACGCGACACGCCAGGTCATACAAAGGCCGGCGATGCAGGCCTCGCTCCGGCTCATTCGACCAAGTGGATGTCCCCGAACCAGGCCGTCACGGTTTCGCCGGTCTGATCCGTGTCGGCACCGATCGCGATCGCGGCAACGGGTGGCGGCGGGCCGCCGAAGGCCTCGCGATAGTCTGCGGCCAGGTCGCGTCGCTCAACGGCCCAGTCACCGACCCCGCTGTCGGCGTTGCGCAGCACGATCATGCGCACCCGGTCGGTGTATGCGTTCCAGGCCCGGGTCTCCAACGGCTCACGGTTGCCCCAGACATAGCACAGCGCCGCCGCCGGGACGTGCTGACCGTACAGCCAACGTGCGATATTGAGCCGGGTTCTGGCCAGCAGGGACAGGCTTTCGGTCGGGTAGTCGAACATCACGTACAGTCTGGCCGCGAAATCATCGCCCTGCGGCCGATGCACATCACCCCGGGCCACGACCCGGTCGACCCGCCAGCGCCATTCCAGCCGCGCGTCCTCGCCGAGGTCCCGGTGCACGGCGCGCGCCAGGCTGGCCGCGGACGCGGCTGCATCGGCCCGCAGCAGGCGTCCGCCCGCCTGCTCAACCCATGCGAACCGGGTCGGCTCGACACCGGGCAGCGTAATCAGCCGCCAACCCGCGCCGAGGGTCTCACCAGGCTGCAGCGGCGCGAACGTGACGGGCGGACGCTGCACCACGTTCGCTGGCGCCGGGCAGGCGAGCACGGCCAGCAGAAGCGCGAGCGAGAATACCCGACGCGGATCAGCCACCGCGCACCCAGGCGTGGTAACGCCCGACCCAGTCGAGCAGGCGCGCCGGCGCATGCGCGCGCTTCCAGTTGCCGGCCGCGTACTTGGCCGCCTCGGCCCAGGTCGGATAGATGTGGATCGTGCCGAGGATCTTGTTCAGGCCGATGCCGTGGCGCATCGCCAGGATGAACTCGATGATCAGATCACCCGCGTGATCACCGACGATGGTCGCGCCCAGGATCCTGTCCTTGCCCGGGACCGTGAGCACCTTGACGAAGCCGTCCGCGGCATCCTCGGCGATCGCCCGGTCGAGGTCCTCGAGCCCGTAGGTGGTCACCTCGTAATCAATGCCCCCGGCCTTCGCGTCGGTCTCGTTCAGGCCGACCCGCGCGACTTCCGGCTCGGTGAACGTCGCCCAGGGGACGACCGAGTAATCGGCGCGGAACCTGCGGAAGCGGCCGAACAAGGCGTTGACCGTCGCATACCAGGCGGTGTGCGCGGCCATGTGCGTGAACTGGTAGGGACCGGCCACGTCGCCGCAGGCATAGATGTTCGGATAGCGTGTCTGCAGATAGGCATCGACCTCGATGGTACGCTGCTCGGTCAGCTCGATACCGAGTTCCTCCAGCCCGTAGCCGCGCGTGTTCGCGGCACGGCCGACCGCGACCAGGATCATGTCGAACGGGATCTCCAGTCGGCCGTCGGCGTCCTCGGCCAGCAGGATCCGCTCGCCGTCCTCGACCCGGCACGCCAACGCCCTGGTCGCGACACGCACCTCGATGCCCTCGTCGCGGAAGCGCCGCATGACCCGCTCGGACACATCCGGGTCCTCGCGCATCATCAGGCGCGGCAGCATCTCCACCTGGGTGACCCGCGACCCGATGCGGGCGAATGCCTGGGCCAGTTCGCAGCCGATCGGCCCGCCACCGAGCACGACCAGCCGTTCCGGCCGCTGCTGCAGATCCCAGACGGTGTCCGAGGTCAGGTAGCCGGTTTCGTCCAGCCCCGGGATCGGCGGCACGAAGGGTCGCGCACCGGCGGCGATGATCAGCGATCGGGCGGACAGGGTCCGCGTGCCGGTCGGGGTCGAGATCTCCACGGTCCAGGGCGAGGTGATGCGGGCCTCGCCCTGCACGCAATCGACCCCTAGCCGGGTATAGCGTTCGACCGAGTCGTGCGGTTCGATACGCGTGATCACGCGCTGCACACGCTGCATCAGGTCGCGGAAGCGGACGTCGACCTGCACCGACCGGACACCCAGCTCGCCGGCCCGCCGGGCCTGCGCGAGAAATCGGGCCGAGCGCAGCAGCGCCTTGGACGGGACACAGCCGGTGTTGAGGCAGTCGCCGCCCATCCGGCCACGCTCGATCAGCGCGACCCTGGCCTTAACCGC